>JASHSD010000886.1 GCA_030036985.1 Bryobacteraceae bacterium | reverse complement strand
TTGGATTTGACGGCTCCGCACTGTCGATCCGTTCCGCCGGAAAGCCTATTATTGTGGCAGCAGCGGGCGCATCATGGTCGCGGGCATATTCAGTTCACGCGAAGACCCTGAAGCGGCTGCCCAAACGCTTTACGCGGGATGAATTGGAAGTTTCCGTGTACGACGGATTTCTTCGGATAGGCCGACGGGCATATCCGCTCGCAGAAAGTGAATCGATGTGAAGCCACCTGTTCCGACCATGAGGAGCTGCGGCCCTGACTGGAAGTACGGAAGGCCCTAGATTCATGACTTCTCCAAGAGCAGATGACATTGTCGTTTGGGGGTACTGCAAGACCAACGTATCCACGCTGGAAATTTGTGAATGGCATGATTCTCTATCATTTGAGCGTCTGCAAACATCAGTTGCCCAATTCATCGAATATGCGCTCCGCGAGCTCTATGCAGATTTTTCGGAATGGTTTAATCTTGCCGAGTATCCCGATGTGCTGGAAACATTCGACCCATCCGAAAAAGCTGTTTTCCTGCGAGCGGCGGGCGCGCCCGATGACATCGCTGATTTCGATTTGGGAAACTGCGACTGCTTTTCCGGGCTGCTGGCGGTCATTCGGCAACAGCTTGCCTCGCGATCAATTAGTCAATTGAGAGAGGCGGCGAAACTTTTTAACTGGACAGTCGAGTCTGGTCTGTTTCTCTGCGATTCCGACGCAGGCGCCACCGTATACCTGGGCTATCCGAGTGAGGTCGCACCCTTATTGCTCGACCGGATAGGGAGCCAGGTTCGCGAAACGGTACCCGGCTGGCGCGGACCGTCGGAGATTGAGAAGAAATTCATCCCGATCTCACCAATGCTGCCGATGCTAAAAGAGGCGTTCGAATCCCAAGACCCCGGCGAAAAGGTGTTGGCGGTAAAACTTCTGTACTGGGTCTGCGGGCTTTATCAGGACGCGCTTGAGAACGATGCATGACGATCTCGGAGTTGCCAGGTCCGGTGTCAGTGCGGGATCAGCACCGAGCGCGCCGATCCCGCGAGACGATTTATGTTAGATTGTCCCGTAACTTCGCTAGTGCGTTCGCTCTGATCTGAGAAATGCGCCCCTCAGTGACGCCCATCCGCCGAGCGATCTCGCGGTTTTTCCAGCCCGCGTAGAACGAGAGCTCGATGATTCGGTTCTCCCGGTCAGAGAGGCAGTGCCGCGCCGTCGTGAGCTGCGTCCGTGATATCCAATCCATCGGCGGCTCATCATCGGCTCTGATCGTTGAGACTTCGGTGAGCACCATATCGAGGCTCACGCAGGTCGGTCCGCCGGATATTTCTGGGCAGGCAGCACACTGACGCCGAGTTCGCCGTTCTCCCCGTGACAACGGGTCAAGAGAGCGGAGGTAATCGAGCATTTCACCGCGAATTCGATGCCGTGCGTAGGTTGCGAATTGCAATCCCCGTTCAGAATCGAAGCGGCGCGCTGCTTTGATCAAGCCGATCGTGCCGGCGGAAGTCAATTCGTCGATCGTGACGGAGGGCGGTAGACGTTGCGCCATGTGCTTCGCAATGATTGCGACCAGGGGAAGCGCGTCCACGATCATCTCGTCGCGCGCTGTATCAGATTCGTGTAGCCGATGTCCTGAGGTAGAGCATTTCATAAATTCGATCCCTTTCTGCCGCCGTGTTCGGGGCGCGAAGAGTGGAGCGAGCCCACTCCTGAGGCCGATGCGAAGCGGAGGGGGATCACCCACTCGCCATTTGGCGAGCGGAGCGTAAGCGGAGGGCTGCACGCAGCGAAGCGAAGGAAGCCTGGGGAAACCCGAGCGTCGGCGAAAGGCGTGGGCAGGCCGGAGGCCGTCAAGCGACACAGTGCCCGAACACGGGGCACGAAAAGGGGTCGATCTGAAATGTCGCAAACGCGGACAGGCCGCACGGAATCACGCGCCAGGTTTCTCGTGACGACACCCAGCACCTGTAACACGTGCTGAACGACGCGCCGGCTTCACCCGGTCCCCGGCGGGCCGACAAACGGCCCGATCAGTCGGGCGCTGCCGCGCTGCACGTACAATCGGCGCCAATCGCCTGAAGAATCTCGCTGGCGGTGCGCTGGATGATCGAGAGCGACTCCATCAGTACCGACTTGTCGCCGCCATAGAGCGCTACATAATCGGAGCAGGCGGTGTTAACGTCCAGCCCGATGGCGGACGATACCACAAACGCCACGGCTTCGGCCTCGGTCTCGCGAACGGTCTTGGTCGTCTGACTGCGCCGCTCCGTGAAGTGCATCAGTGCGTGAGCCAGTTCATGAACGAGTGTGGACGCGGTCTCGGCAGGTTCCAGCGACGGGAGCAGCGTGATCTCCCTGCCGGAACACATGCCCTTGGCAGGCGCGATGGAATCGGAATACTCAAGCCCGATTCCTTTACTTGCGACGAACGCGATCAGTTTGCCGGTGTAGTCGCCAGGGTCGCCCTTCACAGTCGCGAACTCGGGGAGCGGCTCCCCATCCGTCTGCGATACGTCAAAAACGTGGCAGCTTCTGAATCCGAAGATGCGCATCTGTTCGTCATCAGCCGTGACATCATCCGCCGTGCGCTTGCGGCCGACCATCGGCGCGAGGATCGCGATACCCTTCTCGCCCTTGCGGACGTGGCGTCTCATTTTCAGCCAGAACTGGAAGCCGCCGACATGCGTCGCGGTGGGCATCTGGCTGTAGATGAGCAGCGAGTTCTGCCACGAGTACTTGCGGAAGCGAGACATCGTCTCGAGATACTGCCGCAGCGTCGTGCTGTGACCGCGTTCCAGTTCGTCGATGAGCCGGTTCAGAGCGTCTTCGCTAAGTTTGCGCGCTTGTTCTGTATTCATGGTTCACCTCCATGCGGAAGAGACCGCCTATGCGGCGGCCTCCACGGAATCCGGCTTCCCGGAGCGGTCAAGCTTGATCACGCGATAGACGCGAATCTCAGTGGCCGTCTTCTTGACCGGCGGGGACTTCTTGCCAGCGGGCTTCTCCGTGTACTCGCGGGTGCGAAGTTCACCCTCGATCTGCACATGAGCTCCCTTCAGGAGCGTCGCTGCGAACGTCGCCTGCGGACCGAACACGACGCAGCGGTGCCAAGTCGTCTGCGACTCATAGTCGCCGGTTTCGCGGTTTTTCCAGCTGCGCTTCGTGGCGACGGACAGGGTCGTGAAGCTGCTGTCGTTGCGGGTGGTGTGAGTCTCGGCGTCGCGGCCAAGAAATCCAGTTATCATTACGCGATTGCTATACATTTTTCGGTTCTCCATTTCTGCTCCCGTTTCTCTCGGGGCGCCCGAAATGCGAGCGGGGACGCTTCCAAGGGAACCGAAGTGCTTTGTTGGGGGAACCGGGCGGAATTCTGGCGAACTTCAGAGAACGAACCCGAAGGGCTGAATTCCGACTGGGGGAGCCGAAAAAGCAGAACGGAGGTGAGCGCCGGACGCGGCCAGGCCGTTTTTCAGGCCGTCAAGCGAAGCGGTGCCCGAGAGAAACAGGAGCAGAAAATTGAGGATCGAGAATGTGCAAACTCGCGGGAGGTTCTGGAGTGATGAATGGCGCGCCGACGCGGAGAAACGACAGGAGCACTGAAGACATCAGCGAAGTAGAAAGTGCCGGTCAGCAATCGCATTTTTCAAACGGATCTTGCGCGTAGTAGCTCGGGTTCGGCTCGAACGAATCTGTTTCGCCATCTCGGTCGGCGGGCCGCGATCTTTTTCGCCGCGGGGCTTTTTTCGTCCAAGGTCGCCTCTTGGGGATCGGGCGGCGTGCAGAATGGTTGCGGATCGAGCCGCCGTCGGACGGGACGCGGACAAGAACGGTGCAGAACCCCTGAGATGCTGATGGACCTTCGCAGTCAGACCCCAACCGGTGTGCTATAAAGCGGCGAGACTCGAGATCATGAAAGCGTGTGCCTGTTTCGCTGCGACTGACGATACCGAGATGGTTCGCGATGTCGATGGGAACATCCCGTTGGAAGACTTTATCGATTTGCGTGAACGCTGTGTGGCTCTGCGCGAGATTCTCCTTCCAGACGAAATCTGGCCGGCGTTCTTAAAATGGCATCGAGCCGGAGACGATGTGGCATCTCATTCATCGGTGGTCTTGCTCGCGTATCGTCGCGGATACTTGCCGAAGGTCACCGGTCCCGTTCACC
>JASHSD010000885.1 GCA_030036985.1 Bryobacteraceae bacterium | reverse complement strand
CAACGCCAGGAGCAGCGCCTGGGCCGAGGTGACCCAAGCCAGCAGGACTTCGAAGATATCGTGGCTGATGGCGCCCTCCCACTGCACCTGGCGAAAGAGCAGATTGTATTGAACGATGTTGAAAAGCGTCTGCTTCGGCCCTTTGACAAACAGAATGGCGACGGGGATAAACGGAACCACGGCCCCCGCGACGAAGGCGCCCAGCTTCGGCCAACGGTTGCCGGCTCGGTTGCGCGCCGCCATCCAGATCGCCAGCACCGGGCAAACGGGCGCCGCGAGCAGCGTGGATGCCGCGCCCGCGGAAGACGCGAGTCCGGCGAGCGCGGGCAGCAGCAGTCCCTTTCGATCCACCGCCGATATCGTGAAACGATACGCCGCCACAATCAAAAACAGACAGAAAGCATAGGCCTGTCCGATGGTCCCGAACTGAACGATCAATACGTTCAATCCCAGCGCAAGAGCCGCGAACGTGGCGGCGGCGAAGCGCCACCGCGGTATGGGGAAACGCGTATAGAGATAATCCGCCGTAAGCAGGATGGCCCCGGTCGTCATCACTGCCGCGACCGCGTGGATCGCCCGCCAACTGGCCCCGAACACGAGCATCCACATGGCGTTCCAGTAAGCGTTCAGCGGCGTCTGGGAGAAGTTGAAGTCGAGATAGGGCCGTTTGCCCCGCGTGATCAGCTGGGCGGTCAGGAGGTGAAAACCTTCATCCCAGGCGAACGCGTCGGTCTGCGAATAGATGACCAGACCGACGCCAAGCAGCGCCACGACGCTGAGCAGGATGAACCAGGATTTTTGATTTCGCGTTGCGTAGTGTCCAGGAAACAACGGGACACGCGACTTCAGTCGCGTTTTTGGGCGCCACATTTAAAGGACGCGACTGAAGTCGCGTGTCCGAACCAAACCACTACACTAGCATTTATCGGTGGGCGGACTGTGATGACCGTCGATGATATGGAATACGCGGCGCAATCCGCCGTCCCAATCGGGGAACAGGTCGACATACTGAGTTTCCCGCCGGATGCGGACGGGAATGGGACAATCGTCGAGGCGGACCGGAATGATGAAGACGTCGTCGAGCGGCAGGCGCCGCGCGCAATCGAGCGCGTGCCGAAGCTCGGCCTGGAAACCGCCCCGCTTCGTGACCGAGTGCCGGGAGAAGCAGGGGATGAAAAAATCCGAGCTCTCGATCGCTTCCTCGATGCGGCGCGTCCAGTTCTGCCCCGGAAGCAGCTTGCGGCGGTCGAGCCACGGTGCGCATCCCCGAGCCGAAAGCGCCTGGAAAATCTTCTCGGCCGACTCCACATCGCCGAGCGCGTAGGCCACGAACACGCGCGGATGCCCGGCATCGCTGTAGGAGATGTCTCCGGTCTTGCTGCGCGCGAAAACGCCCAACCCGTCGATCTCGACCGCTTCCTCGCGCTTGAGCGACCGCCTGATCAGGCGGGCAAGCTCATCGATGCTCATTGGGTTCCCGCCGAAAGGTCCAGCGCTTGCCGGGCAGGATCGTGCCGAGACCGGGCAACCGGGCGGGACGGCCGGCTTTCAGGGCGCGAATCACTTGGGTTACCGCCGCATCCAGCGAATCGGCGGCGTCCCCCGTTTCGACGCCGTTTCGCTTTGCGATTTCATTGGCCAAATCCGACTTCTTCATCTGTCCGGACGCTACCACGAGGCGAGTCCCGACATTCACGAAGTTATTGATTCAATTCACAAAATGTCCAGTGACGCACGGAATGAAGTGATTTTAATCACCGTTTAAGGAGGGTTTCATGTCGGGTTGGATATCATCTCAGCGACGGCAGTGTTTCACAACTTAAACAGGAGACCTCCACGCTTATGAAGAAGCTACTCGTATTCGCTCTTGGCCTCGGGATCGCCCTCGGTACCGTTTCCTTCTCGTTCGCACAGGACACAACGGACACCACAAAGAAGACGACCAAAAAGAAGGGCAAGAAAAAGAAATCGACCGACACCACCACCCGTCAATAGGCGGAGAGAACCACAATCAAATTCACAAGGAAATCACGCATGAAAAAACTTCTCGTTTTCGCTCTCGGACTTGGCATTGTTCTGGGTACCGTTTCCTTCTCGTTCGCGCAGGACACGACGGATACCACGAAAAAGATGAGCAAGAAAAAGGGCAAGAAAAAGAAATCAACCGATACCACGAAGGCTTATTAGTTTTCCGGGGCCGACTGCCTCGGGAGACCGAGGGAGTCGGCCCGACCCCTCCCCAGTTTTCCCTCCTTTTTCCGCACTGTTGACTGATTCCTCCAAACCCTCTAATCTCTAGTTTTGACTGGGGAATCGCTCCAATGAACATCTCGGTCAAGGGCGAGTACGCCCTTCAGGCCATCTTCGATCTCGCATCCAACGCGAGCGCCGAGCCGGTGAAGATTGCCGAGATTGCCCGCAGGCAGAAGATCCCTCAGAAATTCCTGGAGCTGATTCTGGCGGGCCTGAAGCAGGGCGGATTCGTCGAATCGCGCCGCGGCGCCGAAGGCGGATACCTGCTTTCGAGGCGCCCCGAGGCCATCACCGTCGGCGACGTTCTGCGCTTTGTCGAAGGCCGACAGGAAGAGCGCTCGCGTCTGCGCCGCAATCCGGATTCCCCTTTCTGCGATCTCTGGACGCGGGTCGATCTCGCCATCGACAACGTTCTCGACGCCACTTCGTTCGCGCACCTCGTCCGTGAATGGCAGGAAAAGCACAACCGCTTCGTACCGAATTGGGAGATCTGAAATGTACTTCGAAGACAACTCATACAGCATCGGTAAGACTCCGCTGGTCCGCCTGAATCGCGTCGGCGACGGCGCGCCCGCCATTCTCCTCGGCAAGGTGGAAGGACGCAACCCCGCATACTCGGTGAAATGCCGGATCGGCTCCTCCATGATCTGGGATGCCGAGAAACGCGGGGTCCTGAAGCCAGGGAAGGAACTGATCGAACCCACCAGCGGCAACACCGGGATCGCTCTCGCCTTCGTCGCCGCGGCGCGCGGCTATCCGGTTACGCTCACCATGCCCGAGACGATGTCGCTCGAACGCAGAAAGGTTCTCGCGGCCTTCGGCGCCAATGTGGTCCTGACCGAAGGCTCGCGCGGCATGGCCGGCTCCATCGCGAAGGCGCAGGAGATCGTACAGTCCGATCCCGATCGTTACGTTCTTTTACAACAATTCGATAATCCCGCGAACCCGGAAATTCATTTCAAAACAACCGGTCCGGAAATTTGGAACGACACCGAAGGGAACATCGACGTGTTTGTGTCGGGGGTGGGTACCGGCGGTACCATCACCGGCGTCTCGCGCTATATCAAAAAAGAAAAAGGCAGGAAGATCGTCTCGGTCGCGGTGGAACCGGTGGCGAGTCCGGTCATCAGCCAGACTCTGGCGCATCAGCCGATCAAGCCCGGACCCCATAAAATACAGGGTCTCGGCGCGGGTTTCATACCGCGCAATCTGGATCTCGCGATGGTGGATCGCGTCGAAACGGTCACGAATGAGGAATCGATAGAGATGGCGCGAAGACTCGCGCGCGACGAAGGTTTGCTTTCGGGAATCTCCTGCGGTGCGGCCGTTGCCGCAGCCGTACGTCTCGCGCGCGACGAGCAGTTTCGCGGCAAGACAATTGTGGTGATCCTTCCCGACTCCGGCGAACGATATCTGAGCAGCGTTCTATTCGAGGGAATGTTCGAAAATTGATTTTTTTCTGATGGGAACACGTAACGCATGGCGGAATTGTGTCGTCTGACTATACAAATCCCCGTTACGACAGCGGGCGCATACACCCCTATCACCCAAACATGCGCCCGCACCTCTTTCCACTGTTTTACAGGTGCGGCTTCGTTTCTCTGCTGACCGCGTTCAGCGTTCTCGCCCAGGAATCATCCATTCTGACCAATCGTGGCGAACCGATGCGTGTTCCCTACGCATGTGTCGAAGACGAGCTGCAATCGGCGGGCATGTCATGCGACGACGAACCGTGTCCCATTTACCTCGAACTCAGCGCGGTCGCCGCGAACGGGAATAAGATCCTCGTCGCTGGCGATCTGCATGGCGATTCCGCGACGCTCGACTCTATCCTGCTGCAGAGCGACGACGCCGGCGCCACGTGGAAGGAACCGGCTGGGCGCATGCGCGGTGACGCCGTGGACCAACTACAGATCTTCGATGCGCGGCACGCGTGGGCCGCGGGTGAAACGCAGTACCCGTTGCCGCGCGATCCTTTCTTTCTGACGACGACCGACGGCGGAGCGTCCTGGACGCAGCACGCGGTCGGCGAGGATGGCGCCGCGGGATCAGTTCAACGCTTCTGGTTCGATTCGCTCACGCACGGCGAAGTCATTGTCGATACGGGTCAGGACCACGCCATTTACGAATCCGAAACCGGCGGCGAAACCTGGAAGCGGCAAAGCGTCGCCGGACGTCCGCCAGAGCTGAAGGACTCCGATTGGCGCGTTGGTCCCTCGAAGGATGGTAAGTCCTGGCAGATCGAGAAACGCGCGGGCGAAGCATGGTCCGTCCCCGCATCGTTTCTGATTGAGGTGGCGTCCTGCAAAATCTGATGTAGGCCAGGTTGGCAACCTAACTAACTAATGCCACGTAGATTTTCCAGCCTTATTGTGGGGTCGGCGCTTCGGCGCTGCAGCCGCCCTTCCGGGCGGCCTGGAGTCACGCAAATCCGCGGGTTTGATAGTAGTTTCGATCGGTCTTGGACCGGGCAGAAGCCCGGCCGCAGGCCTGAAGGCCTGACCCCACAAAAAACTACGTGGCATTGGGTTGGCAACCTGCGGCGGATTTGCAATCCGCCTGGCCGGTCTCAATGAAACGTTCCAACGTCAACGCGGTCGATCTCGAAATCTTCCGCAATCTCTTTGTCTCCATCGCCGACGAGATGGGCGTGGTGCTGCGCAAGACCGCATTCAGCGCCAACATCAAGGAGCGCCGCGATTATTCCTGCGCGGTGTACGGCCGAGCGGGCGAAACCATCGCGATGGGCGACCATATGCCGGTGCACCTGGGCGCCATGCCGCTTTCAGTGGAGCATGCGCTGAAGGCGTTTCGCCTGCGCCCCGGCGATGTGGTGATCCTGAACGATCCCTTTCGCGGCGGCACGCATCTGCCGGACATCACGGCGGTCTCGGGTGTTTTCCTCGGTAAGAGCGCAACGCCTGAATTCTATGTGGCGAATCGCGCGCACCATGCGGATGTCGGCGGCATGAGTCCGGGCTCGATGCCGTTGGCCCGTGAGATCTATCAGGAGGGCCTGCGCATCCCGCCAGTGCTGTTAATGGAAAGCGGGAATGTCCGCCGCGATGTGATGCAAATTATCCTCGCAAACGTGCGCACGCCGGAGGAACGCGAGGGCGACCTTCTCGCCCAGGTAATGGCGAATCGCCGGGGCGAAGAGAGATTGCGGGAGATTGTCACGCGCTATGGCCGGGCGCGGGTGCGGCGTAGCGCGGCGGACCTGCTGGACTACAGCGAACGCCTCACGCGCGCGATGCTGCGCGAAATCCCCGACGGCGATTACCACTTCGAAGATTTTCTCGACGACGATGGCATCACCGACGATCCCGTGCGCATCGCGGTGACCCTGCACATTCGCGGCGACCATGTCGATGTCGATTTCACCGGATCCGCGGCGCAAGTGGCGGGCTCCGTCAATGCGAATTATGCAATCGCGGTCTCTGCCGCGATGTACTGTTTCCGCTGCCTGATCCGATCCGAGGCGCCGTACAACGCCGGATTGCTGCGGCCGATTCGCGTGATCGCGCCGGAGCGGAGCGTGGTGAACGCGGGTCCACCTGCCGCCATGGCCGCGGGTAACGTCGAGACCTCTCAGCGCATCACCGATGTGATTCTGGGCGCGCTGGCGCAAGCCGTGCCGGATCGCATTCCCGCCGCCTGTTCGGGAACGATGAACAACCTGAGCTTCGGCGGATGGGACACGCTGCGCAACCGCGCCTTCGCGTATTACGAGACCATCGCAGGCGGCATGGGGGCGTCGTCGCGCGGTCCGGGCCGATCGGCCACGCACACGCACATGACGAACAGCTGGAACACGCCCATCGAAGCCTTCGAGCATGAGTATCCGGTCCGCGTGCGCGCCTACGCAATTCGCGAAGGCTCGGGCGGAGCGGGGAAGCATGCCGGCGGAGAAGGCATCATACGCGAGCTGGAATTTCTCGAAGACGCGGACGTGACGATTCTTTCGGACCGCCGCAAGCGCGGACCGTACGGACTACAGGGCGGCGCTGCCGGGGCCCCGGGCCGCAACGAAATTCTGACAAACGGGGAATTGAAGGAACTCCCGTCGAAGACGCGAACCACTGTGCGAGCGGGTCAACGTCTGCGCATTGAAACCCCAGGCGGCGGCGGTTTCGGCGTGTAGGGTGGGTTGGTTACCCAATGCCACGTAGATTTTCCGGAGATCGGTTAATGGGGGGCGGGCGCCCACGCCCGCCATAGGCGTTAAAATAAGGATTGAGCTTTTCCACAGGCTGGCGTAGCCTGAATGCATGCAATCCTTGCCGCTTCATGAGGACGAGTGGGAGTATGTACGAACGCTGCTGCCGTCCGATCCGGAAGAGTCCGCGCGCAAGACGAACGCACTCCTGCGCTGTCGAAACGTTCCCGACGCGACCGCGCTGATTCGTATGGCGTTGGCCTGCGCGGTGTCGGATCTGTCGTTGAAGGACGTTGCGGCGTGGGCCAGCGCGCTGGATGTTGCCCAGATCACGGGCCCGGGCTTATTTTATCGTCTGCGGGAAGCCGAGGGCTGGCTGGAGCACGTTTCAGCGCGAGTGCTCGCGGAGCAAGTGCCGCAAGCCGCAGGTGGATGGCCGGTACGCACAGTCGACGCGACCGTAATGAACGGGCCCGGAAGGAAGGCGGTGCAGTGGCGAGCGCATGTTCAGATTGATCCGATGACGGGCGGGTTCCGCGCCGTGGAGCTGACGGACGACTCGGGAGGCGAGAAAGTTGGGCGTCATCATTTCCGAGCGGGAGAAGTTGTCCTGGGTGATCGGGCCTATGCCACGGCCCGGGGCATCCACGCGGTCCGGCAGGCCGAGGCGCATGTAATTGCGCGGTTTAATCCGGGTAATCTGCGCACCTGTGATGGGCGCCGGCGGCGGATCTATCTGGCCGAGAAGGAGGCCGGGATTCCCATTGTGGGGGAGGTGGAATTTGATATTATGATACCAGTCCCCCCCAAAACCGATCAGAAGCCACAAGATCTGGAAATCAGAGAAGGCGATTACATGGATTCCGGAGGCTGTAACGCGAACTGTGTAAATGGCGGAGCACTTACGTCACAACCCGTCGACAACCTCCAGTTTTAGACGATCGCCGAACAAGGCCACGAGCTGATTCATGACTATATCCCATCCCTGGCGGCGAGACCAGCGATTGGAAAAGTTGCGGATATTCAGGAACAGGATTTTGAGCACGGCGTCATCGTTGGGGAA
>JASHSD010000884.1 GCA_030036985.1 Bryobacteraceae bacterium | reverse complement strand
TTTAGTATCCATCGCCGGGTCTAAACCCACCGTCTTTCAGACGGTCGGCTTTCAGCAGGTTTCACCTTTGCTTTCGCGCTCTCGTGGCGCAGACTCTCAGTCTGCCGTGCCCGGACTCCTCCGGGCACTTGTGGTGGGGCGAAGCATGCGTCCCGAAGAGTCGGGACGCGGCGCGCAGGAGTGCGCACGCCACGGTTCGCTTCAGGCGACTTTCAGTCGCTGCGGATTCTACCGGCTTTCAGCCGGTAGTCGTTCAAATCTTGTTCGTCTGCCACAGATTTATGATTAAACCATCTCCCGAAAAGGGGAGCCACCAATCCGCAACCCGCGAGGGGATTAATCAGGAGTAACTACCACATCCGTCGCGATTCAGAATTCTGGCGTGAAGCAAATCGATATGTCCTGATATCGCTATCTATTCCGATGGCTGTCGGACGACGTCCGGTCTGTGCGTGCGGAACCACGCTTCTTCCTCCGGGGTCGGATCGCGCTCGATTGTGGGTTTGTCTGTTTCCATCACGAGTACACCCACCAACCCCTTCTCCCGTTCACTAGGTGGATTCTCACCGACAGCGAATGATCTTTCCTCACCGCGGCGGCGCGCTCTTCGAGCCGCTCAAGCCGGCGGGTTACGTTGCGGATCACCATTGAGCGTGCTCTGCGCGGTCGCCTTCGGCTCGCGGCCGAATCGCGCGAATTGACGCTGAGAAATTGTAAGCCAACAGCACATGGTTCACACGTCCGGCGGACGGCACGCTTGCGCCGAGCAGGAGAGTCTGGTCGCGCTCGCGGCATCTATGGAGAGTCTGGCCCCAGAATGCCTCCGTTGCTTCGGATCAGCGAGGGACGATGAACTCCGAAAAGATCCACGACGTGGCGCGGGGGATTTTGCGGCGTTCTCTTGAATGAATGGTTTTGAAGGATTGCATTGTTTCGGGCGCTGTCCTGCTCGGTCGAGTTCGTTTTGGAGGTTCATTTTCGGTCCTTTCTGCCAGCCCTGTTCGGGGCACCGGAGCGAGCGGATCTGCCCCCTTCGGCGACACGAGTGGAGGGGATCACCCGCTGGCCCCGTGTGACGTGAACCATCGTTTGGCCGCTGCGGCCATCGAATGGTTCGAAACGACGGATAATGGGGTGGCAATCGAGTCGGCGGCTGGTTTAAAATCTGGAGTTGGAAACGCGGTTCTTGCGAAGGGAGAGCCTGCTCCGGAATCCAATGTCAGGTAAGCCGAAATCCAACAGGCCCGTAGTCTGCGAGGTTTGTGCGGGACCCGACCTGGTGAGGCGAATAACGACATACCCGGTCCGCCTTACCGGGCCACTCGAAGGAAAGGAAATCCATGTCGGACGTGTGGCGCTCCATGAATGCCGGAGCTGCGGTCATCTCATGCCGACGCCTGCCGGACGAGCGAAGGTGGCCCGCCACGTGGATTTGGGGACCCGCCTGTTTCTCGGGCAACTGAACGACTATTTTTCGGGTGGCTGATTCCACCCCGCCGAACTGTTTGCGCCGGAACAGTTCAGTTTGCCGGGGTGCCCGATCCGATCAACGCGCCAAAGCCACCAGTGCCGCGCTACGCGGCGGCCCTTCTCTAATTGCGATTCCGCAGGCTCTCGCGGAGTTTGGAGAGTGCTGCGTGTTTGATCTGAGAGACGCGGCTCTCGTTCACACCGAGTTCGCGTGCAACTTCGCGATTGCTCCAATCGAGATCGAACAGCAGCGAGACAACCTTTCTCTCTCTCGCCGAAAGACATTGCCGGGCGCGCTCGAGGTCGATCCGATCTGCGAAGGTGTACGAGGTACAATGCGCACCCCGGGGATCAAACGCCGGAAGCTCTTCCAGGCTGATGGTCACCGCTGATGGCCTGTCAGCACTGGCAGCCCGGACCTCGCGTCGTTCCGCGCGGGAGAGCGGGTCTTCGCCACGCAGGAAATCTAGCATCGCCCCCCAGATTCGATGCCTCGCATAGGTGCCGAACCGCAGACCGCGAGATGGCTGGAAGCGGTCGACCGCCTGCATCAGGCCGATTGCGCCGGCACTGACCAGATCGTCAAAAGCGACGCAGCGTGGCACGCGGGATTGGAGCCGCCTCGCCAGCGCATGAACATGGTCGAGGTACTGAACGATCGCGGTCTTCCTGCATCTTTGGGTTTCGGCATTGTCGCCGGTGAACTGCGGGGCGTTATTGAGGTACATTTCGTTTCTCCTTTGTCCCGTTTCGGTCGGGGCACCCCCGGAGCAAGCGAGAACGCTCTCAAGAGCGCAGCGGCGAGTCGAGGTGCTTTGTTGGGGGAACCGGACCGAATTCCGGGAAGCGGAACGCGACCGAACCCGTAGGGCGCGAATTCAGGCCGGGGGAGCCGACAAAGCAGAACGAAGACGAGCGCAGAGCGCGTTCAGGCCGCAGGCCGTCAAGCGCAGCGGTGCCCGACCGAAACGGGGCAAGGGAAAAGAAGCTGCGGCTCAGCGGTACGCGCGTTCGTCCGGTAAAGCCGATCCCGAAGATGAGCGCCAGCGTCGATCTGCCTGGTGACGATCAACTCGCGACTGGAGGGATCGGGGTCCGCTACGGCTCGATCGACAGCTCGCACCGGGCGGCTCGAACGCGTCCTCGACGAGCAATGGGACGCTGCCAGCTCCGGTATGGCTGCGAGCACCAACCGATACGTCGGGTTGATGCTCTTCCGGCGCAACTCGACAACGACACGAAGAACCTCCGATGCGATTGTCTGCCGATTCGAGCGTCGAACATCCCGCCAGTACTCCACGTAGCGGACGCGAAGGGCGCGCCATAATCCGGAAAGCCTTCGCGGATCTGCGTCTTGTGGCCTCGGAGCCGTCTGACTATCTCGGCGCACGGCGGAGGGGGAACCTCCACTAATGCCTCTGTGAGCGTCTGGCGAACGTAGGGGTTTTTGCGGGTCTGCGGTTCTGTCGGTATTCGGCGAAATCTCCCACAGTGGTGTGCGCGTGAGCGCCATGTATGTCAACCATGCGAAAGTTAGGTGGCTCGGGCCGGTCGTCAAGCCTGCGCGGGACAACCCTCAGCGTGTCGCTCGCGATATCGTCCAACGAGCGAAACTTCACAGTCACCATGTTCGGAATCACCGCGGCGAATCCCCTCTCTTCGATGGCCGTGCATAAGCGGCCCCGGAGATTCCAAATGCGCAACGAAGAAAAGTTCAGGGCAGCAAGTCAGCGCTTGCTCGACGCAATCGGCGGCGAAAACCTCATCGGTTCAGGGTTCGAGGAAGAAATGCCCGAACCCGAATTCACGCCGGCGACGACCGCAGCCGAAAGCAGAGAGAGGTAAGCACCCGATGGCCTCCCCTGCGACGACATCAGCGCCGGGCCGCCCGCTCGGCGACAAACCGGCACAGCGTGATTTCCGTCAGGAAGTGACGGACACCATCGTTCAAATGCTTGAAAAGGGCGTGGCTCCCTGGCAGAAGCCGTGGGAGCCCGGCGCAAGTGTGCTCAGTATCCCTTTCAATCCGACTTCCGACAGGGCCTATCGCGGCGGCAATGCGATCCACCTCATGGCAACCGCGCTACGCAATGGATACGAAGATCCCCGGTGGATGACTTACAAGCAAGCCTCCGAACAGGGCTGGCAGGTCCGCCGAGGAGAAAAAGGGACCCATATCGAGTTCTGGGAGGTGAAACCCGCCGGGCGCGCTGAGCGAACGGGCGTTCCCGCGGAGAGCGATCCGAAGTCAACTGACAGCGCCGCCCGGTCGAAATTCATCCATCGGGTCTACACGGTGTTCAATGCGAAGCAGATTGACAACATCCCGGCTTATGAACCGGCGAAGCACACGGAGTTCGAAGCCGTTGAGGCCGCGGAACAGATCCTCGCGAATTCGGGAGCAAAGATCGACCATGACCAAGCCGACCGGGCTTTCTACAGCCGATCGCAGGACAGCATCCACCTTCCTTCGCGAACCGCGTTTAAAGAACCGGCCGGTTATTACGGCACCGCTCTTCATGAGCTCACGCACTGGACGGGACATCCGTCTCGCCTGAACCGCCAGACGCTGAACGAATCGTACCGGTTCGGCGATCTCAATTACGCCAAGGAGGAACTACGAGCGGAGCTTGCCAGCGTTTTTCTTGCCGCAGAGCGCGGAATTCCCCACGATCCCGAACAGCACGCCTCGTACGTCGGTTCCTGGGTAAAGGCGCTCAAAGAAGACAAAAATGAAATCTTTCGTGCTGCGCACGATGCGTCTGCAGCTGCTGATTTCCTCCTCACGCTTGAGCGTGACCGATCGGTCGCGGACGAGGAACTCGCAATCGGCGCGAGCAGTGATCCCCGAACGCGAGACGCGGAAGTCGCGCGGACCGAAGAAACCACAGCCGATCTTGAGCGCGATCGCGAACGTCTCGAAGAGGCGGAACCGCTGGCAGAGACCCGTACCGCGGAGGATCAAATGCGAGAATCTACCGAGCGAGTCGCTCGGACGGAGCCCGGCAGCGGAACCGTCAACGTCCATTCAAAAGCGGCGGGCACCGATCACCGCCTGACTGTCGAACAGCAACCGCAATCGTCCTCGCGGCCCGGATTAGGCGAAGCGCAGACGATTACCGCAAAGGTACTCGGCCCCAAAGCAAAGGCGCTTGCCGCCCAAACTGAAACCGGCGCCTATCGCGGTCCGATCATCGGTCAAACCGATGAGTTCGTCATTCAGCGTCAATCGAGCCGGTTCAGCGTCGCGCACGAAAAAGCATTACTCGATTCCCAGCCCGCGGTTGGCGAGACAGTCAGCATCAACTACGCCGGAGGAGCAGGGACTGTCCGCGAATGTCGCGAACGGTCCCGCACGAGGGAGCGGGAGCGGTAGCCGGTCTCAGCCATGTTGAAGAAGCAAGCTGATCTTTACCGCACGCCCCGCTCACCCGGATATCTCGGCGGCTACAACTGGAGAGCAACGACCCTTGGCCTGCTTTTTCTGGTGGTGGTCAATTTCGCCGCGACGCAGTTTATTGCGGCGAAGTTCAATTACCAGGCCGCGCTGGGCGCGCCGGCCTTTAGAACCGGAAGAGGCGGAATCTACGAACCCTTCGCGTGGATTGTCTGGGGCTGGCACTATTCGATGTCGCGGAATATCGAGATCCGGAAGCCGTTCTTCCAGGGCGAAATGATGGTTTTCGCCGGCAGCATTCTTTCCATGGCCGTTTTCTTTGTCCTCGCCAACCGTCGGGCGAGGAAGCTCATGGAGAACAGCGAAGACCTGCACGGCTCCGCCCGCTGGGCAGGTGAAAAAGACATCCGCGAAACCGGTCTTCTCGAAGCAAAGAGCGGCGTCTATGTGGGTGGATGGAGCCGAAACGCTGCCGCCAGCCTCCGGTATCTGCGGCACGACGGGCCTGAACATATCCTCGCGTTCGCTCCGACGCGAAGCGGTAAAGGCGTCGGCCTCGTTATCCCGACCTTGCTGGCGTGGGAAGAAAGTGCCGTCGTCTACGACATCAAGGGCGAGAACTGGGCCAAAACGGCCGGCTTCCGGCACAGTCAAGGTCACCTTTGTTTTAAGTTCTCCCCCGTCGAAGATGGGAACTCATCACGATTCAATCCATTGAGCGAAGTGCGCCTGTTCACGCCGCGCGATGTCAGCGACGCACAAAACATCGCGAACATGATCGTACGAACGGGCGAGGACAGTCCTCAGGAGCGGTACTGGCAGGATGCGGCAGCGTCGATCACCACGGGCATGATCCTGCATGTCTGTTACGAAGCGGCTCTCGAAAAACGTGTCGCCTGTCTCGCCGATCTTGCTCACGTCTTCACCAGACCCGGGAGCAGCTTCCGCGACACCCTGAGTGAGCTTCTCAATTTTGAACACGATCCCGGATACGCCCACAAATGGCAGATGCCCAGCGGCGGAAACACCCTCTCTCATCCTGTGGTTCGCGAGAAAGTTCAGGAGATGCTGGACAAAGAGGAGCGGGACTTCGGTGGTGTGCTTTCAACCGCGAAGACCGCATTGACGCTGTACAGCGATCCGCTGGTCGCGCGAAACACCGCCGCAAGCGACTTCAGCATTGATGATCTTGTCAATCACGATCTGCCGGTCTCCTTGTATCTCGTCGTCCCGCCTTCGGACAAAATCCGCCTGCGGCCGCTGATCCGCTCGATCTTCACGATGGTCGTGAATCGCCTGACGGAAAGGATGGTTTTCCAAGGCGCCGAGCAGAAACGGAACAAGCATCGGCTTCTTCTGCTCATTGACGAGTTTCCTTCGTTGAATCGCATGGAGGTCTTCGCCGACGCTCTCTCGTATATGGCCGGTTACGGACTGAAGGCGTATCTGATCACGCAGGACATCCGGCAAATTGTCGATGCCTACGGAAACAACGAGAGCATCGTTTCCAACTGTCATGTCCGGATTGCATTCGCGCCAAATCAGTTCGAAACCGCTGATCTGTTGTCTAAGATGACCGGCACGACCACGATCTCGAAGGCGAGCTACAACTACAGCGGCTCGCGATTTGCGCCGGTCATGGCCCACGTCAA
>JASHSD010000883.1 GCA_030036985.1 Bryobacteraceae bacterium | reverse complement strand
TCCAGCTCGCGGACAAGCTCCGCGTAGAGTCCGCGCTTCCGCTGCATGGCGATGTATGCGGGTGAGTCAACGCCGCCGAATGGCGATTGCGCGACGACATCATACAGACCAGCGGGCTGCGCCAGTTGCTGGGTGAAGGGATTGGCCAGGTAGGCCGACGATAAAAGCTGTTTCGCCAGCGCGTCCTTCTGTTCCGGAGTGTAGAGCGCGGCAATCAGTCTCCCGGCGGCGGCGAGCGCCGGGCCCGATTGTTGGTGACGCCCGTCGATGATCGCTCGAAGCGCATCGGTTCTTCGAGTCGCCGCCATCGCCTGCGCATAAACGACCGTGTCCTCCGGGTACTTGGTCCATATATCGTCGCCCGCCAGTTTGAATCCGCGCTCGGCGTAGCGCGTCGCCTCCGCATCCAGCTTCCAGGCGTCCAGCAGTGTCGCGATCTCAAACAAACCCGTCACCGTCTCGCCGCCCGCGCCAATGTGCGCGCGCTCCAGCGCCGCGACGGCCTCGGCGGTTCGTCCCAACCGCGCCTGCATCTCGGCCGTCTTGTCGAGCCATTGCGGATCGTTGTAGGTCAGCTGATACAGCCGCGAATAACTGCGGATCGCGTCGTCAAAGCGCAGCAGGCGCACTTCAAGATCCGCGCGCGCTTGCACGATATCGGCCCGATCCGGCCGGGCTTTCATGGCCGTGTCATACGCGCTCAGCGCAGCCGGATAATCTTCCAGAACCGTTTCGATCCGCGCCAGCACGATGGGCCAGCGCCAATCCCTCGGCGCATCTGCAATGGTTTTTCGATAGAACGAAATCAGCCGGTCGTTGAGACCGTGCGCGGAGGCGAAGAGCGAGGCTTCGCGCAGCACGGCCTGATCGTCGGGATAGCTGTCGATCACCTCGATGTATTGATCCAGCGACCCCGCGAAATCGCCGCGACGCGTCAGCGTAACAATGAGCCTGCGGCGCAGACCCGCGATGCGCGCGTTGCGATCATCCGCGCCGAGCGGAGCTTTCTTGAGCGCATCGATCTCCGCCCGCGCATATTGAATAAAGCCGGCATCGTCATTGGCCGCGGCGTACGTTTCCGCCATCTGCGCCAGATAATCGGCGCGATAGGGGTCGTTCTTCAAAAGGTCCGTGAGCAGCGCCCGCGCCTGATCGATCCTGCCCGAGGCGGTCGCCACACCCGCCGCTTCGAAACGGAAGCGCGCGGCCAGATCGGCGCGTGCTTTCCCGGCTGCGGCAATCAGCGTATTGAACGCGTCGTCGTTGCGCTTGTTGCGCTTGTCGAAATCCACCCGCGCGCGAACCACGCCGAGCACCAGCGGGTAATCGTTGTAGAGCGCTTCGAGAGTGCTCGCGGCGGCGGCAATGTCTTTCCGGCCTTCGAAGTATTTTGCCATCTGAATGCGAAGGCGCATGCGATCGATGGGATCGTTTGTCACCGCGATTTCGCGCTCCATCGCCTGACGCTCGATGTTGTCGAAGCCCTGCTCCCGCGCAGTCTGGAGCAGCGGCGCGATCTCCGCGGGCTTTGTGGCCGCGGCGATCTCTTTCGCGAGATATGCTTCGAGCTCCGGCCGCCGCTGCTGCGCTTCGAGTACATCGATGCGCAATTCCGGATCGGCGTTCGCGGTGAGCCGGTAAACCAGATCGCGCTGTGCGGGGCGGCTTGCTAGCCGGATGATGCGCGTGCGCGAGGATTCGTTGCCCGCGGCGGCGCCTGCCATGTATTCCGCGAGCGCGTTGTTGTAATTGCGACGTCCTTCCTGAATCGCGCCCGCTTCATAGGCGTAGAGCGACTTGTCGCGATATTTCAGGCGCGCCTGGCGGATCAGCCCCAGCGCATCGTTGAAGCGGTAGTAATCCCAGAAGACCGTCGCGGCTTTCAGATACCCGTCGGGCTTCCCCGGAAAAACCTGCGGAATCCTGTCCCACTCGCTCGACGCCTGCGCGAACTGATCCCGATCCGAATAGATGTCGCCAACCGTCTCCATCAGCTTCGTATCGCGCGGATCGGCGCCATACGCCCGCTTCTCCAAGGTCGCCGCGACCTCTGTATCCGCTGGGAAGTAAGCCGCCAGCGACCGGTGCAGCGAAGAGGCGCGCGCATCCAGCTCGCCGGCGCCGGGATATTTTTCGGCAAGCGCGCGCAGCGCGGGCGCGGCCGCTTCATAGTGACCCAGCCATGCTTCGGCTTCCGCGTCGAACTGAACCGCGGCGGGATTGGACGCGGCAAGCTGCGCCCACTGCCCCTTTGCGATCTCCGGATGGTCCCGCCTCAGCGCCGCAAGCTGCGAATAGATCTGATTGTTCGCTGACAGCCGCTCGAAGTAAAGCCGCCTGAGATTGTCGTCGAAATACCAGTAGTCGTGGAGGAGGTCCCCGGCGCGCCCGTTGGACGCGCGCGCCGCGATCAGATTGCGCACGAACTGCAGATCCTCCGGGAATCGCTGATGGGCGTAGAGATTCAGGTCGAGATACAGGCCTGGCGCGATGCCCTCTGCGGGATTGTCATGCACAAGGTCGCTGAAGTAAGATTCCAGCTCCGTGCCGCTGAATATGCCGACGACTTCCCGCGATAAGGACGCGTACGCGTTCTCTTGTCTTGAGCGCAGATAATAGCGAGCCAGCCTGTGGTACCAGGACTTATCCGGAAACTTCGCAATCGCGCGCCGGTAAACGTCCTGCGTCTCGGCGGCGATATTGTTCTGTTCGAGAAACGCCGCGAAACGTTCGTAAAGTCCGGGATCGTTTGGGTGGGCGGCAAGTTCGTTGCGGTAAACCCGCAGCGCGTCCATGGTGCGTCCAAGCGCGGCCAGCCGCGAGAGATACCGATCCAACACTGCTGCGTAATCCGCTGAGCGCGGACCCGCGGCGGGAGTTCCCTCGGGCTGCGGCGCGAAACGCCGGAACGGACCATTGTTCGGAACAGGCGCGGCGCCGCCATGCACACCCAACGGCACCCCACCCGCTCGCGCGGCCAGTTCGTTCAGCAGTTGCTGATAAACGGCGAACTCCTCCTGTTCGCGATTCTGTCTGGCCAGAGCATCGGCCAACGCCAGAGCGACATGCGTCCGCTGCGCCGCATTCGGAAACGCAGCCAGAAACGCGCGCCCCGCCGCGATCACGCCCGCATCGTCTCCGTAATTGGTGTAAGCGTCGACAAGGCTGGCGCGCAGTTCCGCCCGATGGGGGGAGCGCGGAAAATTCCGTTCGAGCAACTGCAGCAACTGCGCGCCCGCGGAGCGATGGAAGTAAGCCGCGGACCGGTCGTTCTGCTGCTGATACTGCCAGCGAGGCGTTGTCGAACTCAGCACCAGCGAAAGAATGCCGTTCAGAAATCCCGTCGCAGAATCGGCCGTCCCGATGTCCTTATATAAGGAAAGATCGCCCGAGCCGAAACGGATCGGCTCATCCGACCTTTCGAGCAGCAGCGCCGCCATGCCGGAGAGCGCCGTTTCTTTGTCAGCGGCGGAAACGGCGGGAAGACTGTACAGCGCGTAATACGCCCGCGCCTGTTCATTGATGTCGTGCTGTCGGTCGAACAAACCCGCGAGAGTTCTTAGTTCCGCCGCCGTCCAGCTGCCGGGTTTCGCTTCCTTGGCGATCCGATATTCGAGCAGCACTCTGCCTGCCTCGGGTGTGTTGTTCTGATTCCGGAAGTACGCGAACAATCGCGCGGTGGCATCGAGGTCTCCGGGGTCCTTCGCCAGCGCCGTCCGCGCGCGCGCCACGAAATCGCGGAGCTCGCCGTTTTTTTCGAGAAGCGCGACGTAAGTACGAAACGTTTCTTCCGGCCAAAGCGGTTGTAACGCCCGATCGTAAACCTGAATCGCGGCTTCATCGGAATAGCGCCGCGCCGCCAGATTGGCGCGCGCCTCCACCGGCAGGACACTGTCTCGGGGCAGCGTTTTGGCCCAGGCGGCGATCTCGGCTTCGGCGGCCACGAAGCGGCGTTGCTCAATCAGAAAATCGATGTACGCGTGGCGCGGCATGTCTTCGCGGGGGTAACGCGCCATCCATGCCTGAAATGCCGATGCCGTCGAATCGGCCGGCAAGCCCGCGTCTTTGATCACCGGAAGCATGCGGACGAAGGCCTGCCACGATCGCTGCTCAGTCACCGGCAGGAATTCATCCGAAGGCAAACGCCCCACTGTAGTGAGCGCGGCGACTTCTTCGCGCGCGCGTATCCGCCGATGGTAGAAATCCGCGAGCTCGAGATAGCCCTCTCCGCGGTCCGACGCCAGATCGGCGTATGCGCGCCAATCGGACTCGGCGGCGGCGAAATCGAGCTGCATCTCCGCTTCATGCGCGCGCAGCCGATAGAGCGCGGCGTTCTTCGCGTTCGCCGTGATCATCGCCGTGAGAGCGGGCCGCGTTTCGGAGGGCGGCCTGTGGATCTGAACCGCGCCGCCGGGCATCGGCACGCTGCGCACCAGCGCCTGCAGCAGCGGACCCGCGGCCTGATGCTGCACCCATTC
Source organism: Bryobacteraceae bacterium (assembly GCA_030036985.1). Classification (GTDB taxonomy): domain Bacteria; phylum Acidobacteriota; class Terriglobia; order Bryobacterales; family Bryobacteraceae; genus BOG-234. The sequence continues at coordinate 1,847 of JASHSD010000883.1, read as the reverse complement.
GGCAAGCTCCGCGCGCCCCGCGACAGCAGCCGCGCCCAACGCCAGCGATGAAGCCAACAGCCATTTACCAGACCTCAACGCTGACCTCCTCGCTCGCGATGTTGTGCGCGACATCCTCGGCGATGACGTTGAGCTTGTATTTGCCGGCGGGCAGATCGGCCGGAATCGGCATCTCGCCCACGTCGGCTTTCCGCTGCGCATTCCATCGCAGCGAGACCGGCTCCGCTCCATACAAACGCGCGGTGATCGTGCGCGTGTTCGCGGACGCCTGCGCCGCAATCGTCAACAGCCCGCCGGCTCTAACCCGCGGCTGATCCAGCCTGACCCGGATCGCTGGCGCTTTGCTGAGGATGACGAAACTCTTCGATTCGCGATAGACGTGGCCGTCGCGGTCGCGCAGCACGAGGCGCACCTGATACGTGCCGTCGTTCATTTCCGCAGGCGCCAGAAAACGGGTCTGCCACGCGTCGTCGTCTTTGAGGTAACGCAGCGGCTTCACCAGTCCGAAGGGAAACATCGCGATCACGGAGACGATCGAGTCATCCGTTTTCACGCGCAGCACGGGATCTCCCGGACGAATCACGCGGGGCCGCAACAACGCGCGCGGCACGGCGAGGAACGAAGTGTACGGCGTCACGAATTTGTATTTCTTCGAAAGCCGGATAATCTCGTCGATTGTCGCCGCATCCTCGCCGTCGCGATCGATCTTCTCAAGCAGCGCGTCGACGCGGGCGCGCGCCCAAGCACGCGGGAGGTAGGGATGGTCCGCGCCGGAAGTGGTCAATGGCGTGGTCGCGGTGATGCCTTTCACACTGAATTGCGCGGAAGGCTCCGGGTTCAGATACTGGCCCACCCACGTTGCGGCGGACCCGGCGAAGCGCATTTTCTCGATCGGATAGACGTAGCGGAAATTCGCGGTGGGCGCGGTCGTCAGCGTGAGTCCGCTGACCGGCTGCTCGCCGATCTTGGCCAAGAACGCGTTCAACTTGAAATCGATCGGCTCGGTAGAACTCACCGATTCCCAAACGCCGCGATTCGCCGCGAGCAGACGCGCCAGACTGAGGTTCGCGTCGTCGCCCACGGCGAAAACGAAGGTATGCGGACGCGCATTGTCCGGCAGCTTCGACCATTCCGCCGTATACCATTTCGCGAGACTGCCATCTCGAATCGTGCCTTCTGTCGCGCCCGCGTCGCTGATCAGCACCAGATAGTTTTCAATTCGGCTGCGCGGGATCTGGGCCAGACCGTCCGTGAGTGCGCGCCGCAGATCGGTGCCCCCGCGAATCGGGCTGCCGCGCGTGAACGCCAGCGCGGCTTCGACGTTCGCGATTGTCGCCGGAACCGGCGCGGGGCGGAACGGCGAGGTTTGAGAATCAAACAGCACGAGACTGAAACGATCGTTGGAGCGAAGCCGCTTCAGCAGTGTTTCGAGCGCCTGATAGCTGCGTTCGAGCTTCTCCCACTGCATCGAAAGCGAAGTGTCGAAGAGCGCCACAATCGTTCGGCCTGGCGCGGCGGGAGCGGCGGTCGCATTGTTCTCGCGAAGCAGCGCCGTCGCCTGAAAGAAATTTTCGCCGTTCTCGCTTCGGGTGATCACTTTCATGGTGTTCGCTCCCGCCGCGGCGTACCGGTAGCGCACGGAGAGATCTTCGCTGAGCGGAACGTTGTCGCCGAAGAACTCCGCCCGCACCATATTCAGCGTGCGTTCGCGAATCTGCAGCGGATAAGCCTTCGACACGACAGCGAAATCGTCCATCGCATGTTCGGAATGCAGTTCGAGCGTGATCGTCAGATGGCCCGCGGTCTGTTCCTGATATGCATCAGGCCGCAGCGGCACGGCAAGCAAA
>JASHSD010000882.1 GCA_030036985.1 Bryobacteraceae bacterium | reverse complement strand
GGGCTAGAAAGGTATAGCTGCCGTCCTGTCCCGGCGGTTGGCGAAACTCACCCAGACCGGCGGCCCCGGTCGGCTGAAAAAATCACGCATCCATTTGCTTCTTCCACCCGCATTTACGGATTTCCTCGACCGGTTCCCGCTTGAGCCCGGTCTTTGCCCGCAGTCGAGGATATCGACCTTCCTCCCTCGATAACTGGCGGTCACCGCTCCATCCGGCCCGATCTCCAGCCGCAACTCCCGATTAACGAGGGACGGGCGCGCATCATCGCCAACGAGACGGTATCGCCGACCGGCGATAAAGAATTCGTAAGCGGAAGAAACAACCCGATGGGTGACCTGACACGAGCAGCCCTCGGCCCCGGACCGGCCATCACGAACCGCCGGTGCCTGGAGAGTGTCAATAGCGGATTTCCGAGCCGGCTTGATCTTCGATGTCTGCTTTGTTGGTTTCACGACCAGTTCAGTTTGCCCCAAGCCGATTCCGCCGACACAGGCGAGCCGGTCAACTTGTGGACTGTTACCCCGAAAATCGAGGTCAAATCCGCGTCAAAATCCGATCTTCGCGGCTGTTTTTGACCGGTATCATACGGAACGGAGCGACGCCGATACCTGTCGCACCCGATCAAAACCTGAGTTCGTGGGAGAGAACCAACGACGTCCGGGTCGGAACGCCGTCTTTGAACTTCACTCGGAGCAGCACCTGGTAGAAATCCGGAAATCCGCCGGTCCGCAGTTTCATTTTTCCTAACAGTGTGTCGGCATGCCTGGAGTCGGTGAAATACTGAACCGCGGCCAGCCGGCTCGCCGTGGAACTGCCGGTGAAAGTCGTAAATGTGCCCGTTCCCGCGGGACCCGGGAGATGGGTAATCAGGGCATAAGCCTCTCCGTCCTCCGCGGGTCCGCCCGGAAGCTGATCGCGATAGAAGGCGCTCTCGCCGGCTCTGGGCCGCGAGTTCGAAATTCCCCCGGATACCTCAGCCAGATCGGGCTGTACCGGCAAACCTCTCACGATGTCGGCCACAAATCCGGATATACCGAGGTAGATCACATCGCTGTTGCCGATTTGCCGCCATGAAAGTTCTCTGCTGCCGATTAAAGACAGACCGGGAACACGCGGCCCGAGAAGACGTCCAAGCAGGAAGGCGGCTGTAACCTCCCCCATCGGCGCATAGTAATAATTGGGTGAAATCGAAGGGCTGTCGAGAGCTTTTCGGATCGCGGCGACATCCGGAGACTGTTCGATATCCTTCCAGTTATTGAGTCTCAGCTCCCTGTACACGCCAAACCCAGCGATCTGCGCGAATGGCGGCTCCTCGATGGCAATCACGAGCGAGCGCTGCGAATTCAGCATGGGGCGCCATAGAACGTCGAGCGCGGGCGCCCAGAGATTCTGTACGCCAGCCGGTTTGTGGTGGTCCCGCCACAGCCAAACCGCCGCGGCAATGCTCCACAAAAGCGAGGCAATCAGCGCCCGGTTCAGGTAACGGCGGGATCGTGAATCCCGCGGTTCCGGCGGTGGCGGCGGCGCCGGCAGCCGTTCCGAACATCGAATTGCGAACGTCCCTTTTGGCAGCTCGATGATGTAGGGGTCATCGCTGCCTTCAGTCCGCCCGTATTCCGCCAGCTTTTGACGGAGCCGCCCCATTTGCAGGCGTACGATCGAATCCTTCTTCGGATCGAACGACTCGGGCTTGCCCAGAGCGTCGACGCCGACAGAATATTCCTTCAATCCTTCGCTTTCTCCCGCGAGATGCTTTTCCATCAGGAACTTCAAAAGCCGGCGCAGGGCGGGAGCGTTGCGGAACGAGGCGCTGTCGAGAATCACTTTCACCTGATCCGCCGCGGCCAGGTCCTCTGCGTTTGAAAACTCGCGGTCGTCGGTTTCCCCGGTATTATCCATACGCATGCGTCGCCTACCGCTTCTTTTCCACCAGGTGCTGTGTCCGATCAGGCAGCTCACGCGACAGCACATAATCGATCTGGACGGGCACATCGTCCATCGCCTTTATGCTCAACACAACCTGGAAATAGCGGGGAACCGCTCCGGATGCGTTGTGAAGATGGGAAACCAGGGCTTGCGCGAGCGAGGGATTCGTGAACGCCTGCACTCCGCCGACTACGCTCGGCGTCTGATTGCCGAAGAGCATCAAAATAGCCCCCGGCCCGTTCATCGCCGGCACACGGCTGATCAGGGCGTATGTCTGGTTCGCGCCGCCGCTCCTGTCCGGCGGGTGGTCGTGCAGGAACGCCGGCTCTCCTTTGTGAGGCGTCAGATTCTCGACCCCGGTCTGATCGAGGACAAACTGAGCGTCCATCGGAATGTCGTCTGCCTGCCGGATGCCGGCGCTCGAACCGAGAAATATGACGTTGTCCGCGGCGATCTCCGGCCAGGACATCAGGTTCGCCCGCGTGATGCGAACATCCTTCTTCCTTGGAGCCAGAAACTGCCCCAGTAGGAAAGCGCCTGTCGCTGTACCTACTTCCGTGTACGCGTAGGATGGCTCTCGCACACCGCCGCGTGCGGCCGCTTCGAGCGCGGCGAGTCCCCTGGAGTCGGATACGTCGCCCCAATCGATTGTCGACGGCTCATGAACGACGCCGAATCCTGGCACGTTCACGAACAGCGGCGTGCCGACACAAACCACCAGCCTCCTGTCAGGCGCGAGCAGCGGCCCCCACAATTCGCGCAAAGCCGGCGTAAGAGCGGCGGGCTCGCCGGACGAGACTCGGTCCAGGCGCTCCGCGCGCCAGAACTCGATTATGAAGAAGATGGCGCAGCAGGCGGCAAGGACCAGAGAATACAGAAGAACGATCTCGCGTCGGGGCCGGCGGTTGTTGACTTCGAGCGTCGGAGATGGCGCCGGAGACGGCGCCGGCATTCGATACTCGAAAGTGATTCGAAACCGGCCCTTCGGAATTTCGGCGGCAATCGGATCGCTCACGCCCTCAAGCCGGTAATAATCGCCCAGCTTTTGGCGCATCCTCGCGATGTGCATCCGGACGGTGGCATCCTGACGCGGATCGTAAGTCTCAGCCTTACCGAGCGCCTCTACTCCTATGATATGTTCGGTAACGTCGTCCCTCGTTCCGTCCAGCGATTTCTCGGCAAGATAACCAAGCAGATGACGAAGGACCTCCGCATTCCGGAAAGTCCTGCTTTGCAGGATTCGGTCGACCTGCGCCCACGCTTCGCTGGAAGGCGGCGCTTCCAGCCTTGCGTTCACGGGCATCACTATGGTGTCCGCCCATGCCGCTCCGGCAGAAGAGCGGATATTTTTCCGGCGGACAGGTTGTCGATCATGGCTTGCCGGCTCGTCATTCGTTTAAAACCGATATGCGTCTGTTGCGATTCTATAGCCTTCCTCCGCATAGTTGTCGCATAACTTCAGCGAACCCGGTCAAGTTGAGGTCACACACCGGTTTGTGACAGACATTTATGTCATTGACCGGTCTGTGACGTGCCTTGCGATCCTGGCCCGGAAGCCCATTCCGAGCCGCGCGCGCAAGCAAGCGGTTTTTCGGAAAAGGATTGGTCATTTGGTGACACGTCCTAAGTCGCGGTTGCCGTGGAAACGGGCTCCGGCTGCGGTCCGCGTGCCGAGCGGGCGATCTGGCGCAGTTTCCTGCCCACAGCGCGCCATGCCAGAACGAGAGAGGTAAGGCAAAGCGCGGTGCCGCCCAGCATGAATGTAATCACCACAATGTCCCAGAGGGGGCGATGATTGTAGAGGAACGGAAAGCTCAGCGAGTGCAG
>JASHSD010000881.1 GCA_030036985.1 Bryobacteraceae bacterium | reverse complement strand
ACGCGTGGCTCGCAAGCTGGAACGAAACGCCCAAGGCCTTTATCTGGAAAGCATCCGCCGACGTTATTCTCGACAAAGTTCGCCGTTGTAAAGAATTAGCCGGGACGGCACACTAGAAAATGAAAAACAGCTGGAAAAGCACCGATGCGTCGCGTCATCTACGGCAACGCCGCTCCATAGCGCATTGCGAGACGAGGCACGCACGTCTCTCGGCATGTTGCTCACAGCATTTAAAGACCCCAGGCATGATAGCGAAAAAGAATGGCGGATTCTAATCATTCAGCGAGATGGTAAGGAACGGTTCACTCGACACCAGAGGGATGGCGTGTGTTATTTTGAGCTTCCGCTAATTGTGCCCAGCGTTGTTACAGAGATCGTTTGTGGTCCAAAGTGCGAAAGAGACACCGCCGAGATTAGAGCGCTGTTGACCTTGAGCGGGCTGGACGCGGTTGAGATTCGACGAGCCGAATGCGAATGCCCTGAATAGCCGGAAAATCCCGGCTCGCCCGCCATCTTACGCGTCCACGCTCGCGCTCAAATCCAGATACTGCAGCTCATGCAGCCGGTGGTAAATGCCGCCGTGGTGAATCAGCTCTTCATGCGTGCCGATCTCAACAATCCTTCCGCGATCCAGCACCACAATCTTATCGGCGCGGCGGATGGTCGAAATCCGATGCGCAATCACAATCACAGTCCGTCCCGTCATCAAATTCGCCAGCGCCTTCTGGACCAGCATCTCCGACTCTGTATCCAGATGCGAAGTGGCTTCGTCCAGAATCAGAATCGGCGAATTCTTCAGAATCGCGCGCGCGATAGCGAGGCGCTGGCGCTGCCCGCCGGACAGCTTCACGCCGCGATCGCCGATCACGGTCTCATAACCGTGCAGCAGCTTCTCGATAAATTCATGCGCGAGCGCCGCCTTAGCCGCCTCGATCAAACGCGCCCGGTCGTACTTCTCCATCCCGTAGGCGATGTTGTGAGCCACGGTGTCATTGAACAGGAACGTCTCCTGCGCCACCACGCTGATCTTGTCCCGCAGCGAGGCCAGCCGCAGCTCGCGCACGTCGATGCCATCGATTCGAATGGCGCCCGACAGCACATCGCGGAAACGCGGCACAAGGCCCGCCAGCGTGGTCTTCCCCGCCCCGCTCGGCCCCACCAGCGCGACCACTTCGCCCGCGCCGATCTCGAGCGAAACTCCGTGCAGCTGCATCCCGCTCGCGCCCGGATAGCGGAAACTGACATTTTCAAATGCGATGCATTCGCCGAATTTTTCGATCCCGCGGGCGCCGGCCTTGTCTTCGATCTCTTCCGGCTGATCCAGATACGCGAACACCTTTTCCGACGCCCCCAGCGCCTGCTGAAAAATATTGTGCAGGTTGGTAATCCGCTTCACCGGCTCGTACAGAAACAGCAGCGCAGCCAGAAAGCTTAAGAAAGCCTCCGGCTCCAGAACGTGATTCTTGATTTCCTGACGGCCATACCAAAGCAGACCGATGAAGGTCAGCGCGCCCATCATCTCGATGAACGGCGACGGAATGCCCTGGATCAGAACATAGCGCAGATTGGCGCGCAGGAGCCGGTCGCCCGCGGCCCGAAAGCGCTTCGCTTCGTATTTTTCGGCGCCGAATGCTTTCACCACCTGATGTCCCGCGATAGCTTCCTGCAGCACCTGGTTCAGATCGCCCGCGGCATCCTGCGTTTTACGGCTGGTTCGCCGGATACGCTTGCCCAATCGCGCCGTGGGCGCCAGCACGAAAGGAAACAGCGCGAAACTGAAAAACGCCAGACGCCAGTCCGTTCCGAAGACCACGAGCAGCAGGCCCGACGCCGAAAAAATCTGCCGCAGCAGATCGGCCAGCATATCTGAACAGGCGACCTGGATCTTATCGATGTCATTCATGATCGAAGACATCAAGCGGCCGGTCGAGGTGGCTTCGAAAAAAGCCGCCCCATGCCGCAGGATTTTCTCGAAAATCTGATTGCGCAGATCCGTCACGGCGGAGAAGCCGACGAAGTTGGTGAGGTAATCGCCCAGATAATCGCAGATGCCGCGCAGCGCGAACACCACCGCGATCGAGATGGCCACCACAGTGAAGATGTTGTGAATCGATTGCGGGAAGAAGCTTTCGAGGTAGATCTTGTAATGAATCACCGGCACGGTGAAGAGCGGATCGGGCGCTCCGTCGCGGCCTGGCTGCAGCACGCGCCCCAGAACTACCTTGATCAACAACACGCGAGCCGCGGTCATCGCGCCGAAGATCGCCATCAGAACAACGGAGATTATGAGCAGGAACCAGTAACGGCGCGCGTATTTTAAAAGCCGGGCCCACTCTCTCATAAATTTCCGCGTAATCGTTCGACCGCCGCGATGGCCTGCGCCGGCGAAATCGAATCAATCGGACCGTTCGCTTTCAACACTTCGGCCTCGGTCCGCCATGGCGCCCAGACCTCGGCATCCGAAGGCCCGAATAAAACCACCGCGGGAATTCCAAACGCGGCCGCGATGTGCGCCGGACCCGAATCGTTCCCGGCAAATAACGCCGCATCGCGCATTAATCGCGCAATTTCTCCCAATGGCGCACCAGCAATTGTACGCCATCGTCCGAATTCAGGCAGATCTTCGCCCGGTCCTCCGATGAAGACCGGCTCCATGGCCATCTCCCTTTCCACGTAATGCGCGAGTTCGATAAATGATTGCGACGGCCAGGTCTTTTCCGCCGTTGCGGCAATCGGATGAATCACCACATATAACCCGGAAGGCGCGTGTTCGGACCGCCCCGAGGGCGCGGTCATGCGCGCGCGCGGGACTTCGGCGATCGGTACGCCGAGATAGAACATCGCGGCGGCGATGTGCTCGGCGGTGTGCACGCGCCGTGTGATGCCCAGGACTTCCTGCGCGGTCGGGATCGGCGTATTGTAGATCCATGCGGGCCGGAAGATGTCGAACCCCGCGCGGAAGCGTGCGCCGGAGAGCAGCGTCAGCCTTGCGCTGCGCGTACCGCCATGCAGGTTGAGGCATAAATGCGGCGCGAACGCACGGATCTCGCCGGCTCGCGGCGTCAGCACACGCGCCACATCCGGATTGCCCTCGAAGACAGCCGCGAACCGGTCCTCCACAATCACGCCGATTTCGAGATCCGGCCGGAATTGTTTCAGAAGATGAATCGCCGGAGTGGAGAGGACACAATCGCCCAGGGATCGCAGCCGGATTACCGCAACACGGCCGCCCGCGCCGACGCGGCCGAGAGTATCAGTCACCAACCAGATTCCGAGCCGCGCGCGCAAGCAAGCGGTTTCGAATCATTCATCGATGGTCGCTTCGTCGATGAGCATCACGGGTATCTCGTCCCGAACCGGATACAGCCGGTGACACGATACGCACCGTAGGCCGCTGCCGTCCGGCTTGAGCTCGACTTTGGCCCGGCATGCCGGGCAGATCAGAATCTCCAGAAGTTCCGCGCTGATTGCCATGACAGGTAAAGCGTCAGTTTAACCTACCCCGCCGCGTTCTGTCTGATTCTCTCGGCGTACCGGGCCACGTTGACGATTGCCCGCTGATGCGTTCCCTCCCCCACAATCTTCTCGCCCAGTCGGGCCTGAACGCGAAATTCCACGCGCCGATCGTTGACGGCCAGCAGTTCCGCCGAAAACACAACTGTCGAACCTATCGGCGCGGCGGCGGAATGTCCCACACTTACGTGCGTACCCAAGGTATCGTAGCCGGGATCCAGCATCCCCAGGATCAGATTGCGGCTGACGCGCTCCATGTGCAGAATCATCTGCGGCGTTGAGAGCACGCGTGGCCCGTCGCTTCCGAGGAATGAGATCACGTGCTCGCTCGCGACCTGTAGAGTTTCCTCCCGTTTCGCGCCGATCCGATATTCAGCCATCGCTGATGATTTTCGCACGCGAATGTGCGCTTTTCGTCATTGGCAGGGTCGTTGCTGTTATGGCAGGGGGCAGGAGGCACAACTAATGGCGGAAAAAAACATCGCCGTTTTCGGCATCTATCAGACGAAGGAAGGCGCGGAAGAAGCGGTCGACGCTCTTCGGCGCGCCGGTTTCCGAAACACCGATATCTCCGCGCTCTTCCCGGATAACGCGGGCACCAAGGATCTCGCGGCCGAGAAGAACAGCAAAGCGCCCGAGGGCGCGACCACGGGCGGCGCTTCCGGCATAGTCGTCGGCGGCGTACTGGGCTGGCTGGCTGGCATCGGCCTTCTCGCCATTCCGGGTATCGGACCGCTCCTGGCGGCCGGACCGATCGTCGCCGCTCTCGCGGGCGCTGGCGCCCTGGGCACTTTCGGCGGCATTGTCGGCGCGCTCGTCGGCATGGGGATTCCGGAATACGAGGCCAAGCGTTATGAGGGCCGCGTGAAGCACGGCGGGACTCTTCTTTCCGTCCATTGCGACAGCCATGCCTGGGCCAAAAAAGGTGCGGACATCCTGAAGACCACGGGCGCCGAGGACGTCTCCTCGACTCACGAAGCTCACGCGGATTTCGCCGCTTCGGATAAGCCCATGCCGCGCACCCGGTCGACCATCACCACAGTCGAGGAACGGACCGAAACCGCGGCTCCCGGCAGCGCCACGCCGGCCACGCACGTAGTGACCCATGAGGTAGTTAAGCACGACGTCGAAGACGTTCCCAAGACACGCACCACCGGCGGAGTTTAAGATGTCCACACGGACATCCGCATGGACATTGACAAATTGAAGGCTGCACCCGGGGCGAAGTTCAGACTGGAGAAATTCGCCCCGGACGATACATACGGCGTCTCCAAAGCGCACGCGGAGAAAGCGCTGGAGGACCATGTCCCCAAGCTTGCGGCCCTGCACGATCTGCTTTACGCCGAACATAAGCGCTCGCTGCTGATCGTGCTCCAGGGTATGGACGCCGCCGGCAAGGACGGCACGATCCGGCACGTCATGTCCGGCGTGAATCCGCAGGGTTGCACCGTCACGTCGTTCAAGCAGCCGAGCGCCATTGAGCTGGATCACGATTTTCTTTGGCGCGCGCATGCGGCCGTGCCGCCGAAGGGCACGATCGGGATCTTCAACCGCTCGCACTATGAGGACGTGCTGATCGCGCGCGTCCACAATCTGGTTCCCAAGCCTGTCTGGAAACGGCGCTACGACGAGATCAACGATTTCGAAAAGATTCTGACGCGGAACGGCGTCCACATCCTCAAGTTCTTCCTGCACATGAGCAGCAAGGAGCAGGAGAAGCGTTTCATGGAGCGGTTGAACGATCCCCGCAAAAACTGGAAGGCTTCGGCGGCCGATTTCAGCGAACGCCAGTACTGGAACGACTACCAGGCTGCCTATCGGGACGCCATTTCGAACTGCAGCACAAAGGACGCCCCATGGTACGTTATCCCCTCCGACCATAAGTGGTTTCGCAACTTCGCCGTCGGCGAGACGATTATCGGGAACCTGGAGTCTTATAAGATGAAATATCCGTCGCTGAATCCCAAGGCGCTGGGCCTCGCGAGCGGCGGCAAATCCGGCGCGCGCCGGGACGTTGCGTAATGGCTTTGACTGAGTAATCGCGGGGACTGAAGAAACGGAATGAGCCTCGAAATCGGTCATAGAGAACGCGAAGGCGTTGCCCTGATGGACCTCAAGGGCCGCATCACCATGGGCAACGAAGCCAGCGTTTTTCGCGAGGCCATCGAGAAAATCGCGGCGAGTCCCGAACCCAAACTCATCCTCAACATGCTCGACGTGGATTATGTGGACAGCACCGGCCTCGGCGCCATCGTCATGTGCGCCACGCGAATCCGCAATGCCAGGGGCGTGGCGAAACTGGTCAACGTGAACCGGCGGAACATCGAGCTGATGGTCATGACCAAAATCGACACAATGTTCGAGGTCTTCGATGACGAAACGGACGCCATCAACAGCTTTTTCCCCGGCCGGGAGATCAAGCGCTTCGACATTCTCTCGTTCGTGCAGCACATGCGCGACGAATAGAATGCGGGAGACGCCGACTCCCGCGCGGAGTTCCGGGTAACATAGAGACTGATGGCAAACATCATTGGCGATGTATTCAGCGCGGCCGCGGCCGTCGCGAAAGGGATGAGCGTCACGATGAAGGAGATGATGTCTCCCACCGTGACGGAGAATTATCCGGACGAACCGCCCAAGCTGCAGGAACGCTTCCGCGGCGTGCATGTGCTGCAGCGCGACGAAAACGGCATGGAGAAATGCGTCGCCTGTTTCCTCTGCTCGGCGGCCTGCCCTTCGAACTGCATCTATATCGAAGCCGCGGAAAACACCGACAAGCTGCGCATCAGCGGCGGCGAGCGCTATGCGAAGGTTTACAACATCGATTACAACCGCTGCATCTTCTGCGGATATTGCGTGGAAGCCTGCCCCACGGATGCAATCACCCACGGGCACGGATTCGAAGTCGCCAGTTACAACACGTCCACGCTGGTGCTGACGAAGGACGATATGCTGGCACCGATTCCGCCGGGAGCCAAACCGCCGGTAATCCGCGAGCTGGCCGAGGCTTCCGCGCATTGACCCGCATCTTTCAGGCATGTTCATGTGGGGCAGATTGGTAATCTGCGGCGGATTGGCAATCCGCCTGGCCGGTTGAGCGACACAGCGGAAGGCTCAGCCCCATGTTTTCCACCATCCGGGAACAGATCGACACCATCTTTCACGAAGATCCGGCGGCAAAGAGCGTCCTCGAAATCGTCCTCTGCTATCCCGGATTCCACGCCGTACTGATGCACCGGTTGGCGCATTATTTCTACGAATCGAACATCCCCATCCTGCCGCGTTTCATCTCTCAGGTATCGCGCTTTCTCACCGGCATCGAAATCCATCCCGGCGCGAAGATCGGCCGCCGCTTTTTCATCGATCACGGCATGGGCGTGGTCATCGGCGAAACCTCCGAGATCGGCGACGATGTTCTGATCTACCAGGGCGTCACCCTCGGTGGCACTGGTAACGAGCAGGGCAAGCGCCATCCGACCATCGGCAACCACGTCGTCATCGGTACCGGCGCCAAGGTTCTCGGCAGCATTCACGTCGGCAATCACGTGAAGATCGGCGCCGGTTCCGTGGTGGTTCGTCCGGTGCCGGATTATTCCACCGTAGTCGGCATTCCGGGACGCATCGTGCGCACGCGCTCGGCTGCGGACGGCGTGCTGGAACACGGCCAGCTGCCCGATCCCGAAGGCCAGGAAATCAACGATCTCAAGGAACGCGTAGCCGCGCTCGAAGCCCAGATGAAGGCCATCCTCGAAGGGCAGACGACGAAGGCAGTCACGCGAAATTAGCTTGACAAGATATACCCCCACGGGTATACGCTGGTTGTTGGTTTCGCGCGCCGCCGCTCGCGTCGCCTGACGCCACAATCGGAAATTCTGATGTTCAGCCGCTTGTCCATGACGATGCTTCTGGTGTGCCTCGCCGCATCGCCCGCGCTTCCGCAGGACAGCGATAACAGCATTCCCGCTCCGGTCGATTTCGAACGTTGGAATCTCTACTATCAGGCGACATCCATCGGTCAGTATCACGGTTCGTTTTATGCGCTTTATTCCGGCCCCCTGAGCCTCTCGAACAAACCCGAACGCGACGTCTCGCTGACCACAACGTTATTCTTCGGCCTCAGAATTACGCGATACACGGAGCTCTATTTCGATCCGGAAATCGCCGGCGGGCGGGGCTTCAGCAACGTGGACGGGCTGGCGAATCCGACGAACGGAGAACTGCCGCGCGTCGCCAAAGCCACGCCGACGCCCTATATCGCACGCCTGTTCATCACTCACGATTTCGGTTTCGGCGGCGAAATGGAAACCGTCGACAGTGATGAAAACCAGCTCTCCGGCGCGCGTCCGGAGACTCGGTACACCATCACCATCGGTCGTTTTTCGCTGACCGATTATTTCGATAACAACAACTACACGCACGATCCCCGAACCCAGTTCATGGCCTGGGCAAACATGTATAACGGCGCCTGGGATTATCCGGCCGATACTCGCGGCTATACGTGGGGCTGGGTGCACGAGTATCATACGCGTAACTGGTCGGTGCGTTACGCCAGCGCGCTGGTGTCGAAAGTGGCCAATGGCGAAAGCTTCGACCGCCGTATTTTCCGCGATCGCGGCGATGTGGTCGAAGGCGAGCGCGACTACAAGTTCCTGACGCACCCCGGCGCCCTGCGCGTGCTCGGCTACACGAATCACTACGACGGCGGCAGCTATGGCGAAGCGCTGCAACTCGCCGCCGCCACGCACACTACGCCGAATATCGTCGACACGCGGGAGATCGGCAGGCTGAAGTACGGCGTCGGCATCAGCTTCGACCAGGAGATCGCCAAAGGTTTCGGCATGTTCATACGGCTCGGATGGAACGACGGCAAGAACGAGTCGTTCGAATTCACGGCCATCGATCGCCTCGCCAGCGGCGGTCTCTCTCTCTCCGGCACGCGCTGGCACAGGAAGGACGATACTATTGCAACGGCGTTGACGGTGGCCGGCCTGTCGGCGGTGCACGCGCTCTATCTGGAGCGCGGCGGGCTCGATTTCCTCATCGGCGACGGCTCTTTGAATTACGCGCCGGAGTATAACTGGGAGAGTTACTATAACGCCAAACTCTTCAAGGGATTTTTCGCGGCGCTGGATGCGCAGCACATCGTGAATCCGGCGTACAACCAGGATCGCGGACCGCTGTGGGCCTTCTCGCTCCGGCTCCACATCGAGTACGGGAAAAAATGAGGAAGATCGACACCTTGCGCCGGCATCCGGCGAAACGCACTCGCCCCGCGTTCTCCTCGTGGACCGTGATGCGCTTCCGGCTGCTGGCGTTGTTCGCCATCATCGGCCCCGGCTTCATCACGGCGAATGTCGATAACGATCCCGGCGGGATCCTCACGTATTCGCAGGCCGGCGCGAAGTACGGCTACACGCTGCTGTGGACGCTCGTCCCCACCACGGTGGCTCTGATCGTGGTGCAGGAGATGGCCGCGCGCATGGGCGCGATCACCGGCAAAGGACTGTCCGATCTGATCCGCGAAGAATTCGGACTGCGGATGACGTTCTTCACCATGATCGTCCTCGGCCTCGCCGATTTCGGCAACATCGCCGCCGAGTTCGCCGGGCTCGCCTCGGGCGTGGGCGTTTTCGGAGTCAGTAAATATATCGCGGTACCGATCGGCGCGCTTCTGGTCTGGACGGTAATTGTGCGCGGCTCCTATAAGCCCGTCGAACGAGTTCTGCTGCTCTTTTCGCTGATCTATTTCGCCTATCCGGTCTCGGCCATTCTCGCGCATCCGGACTGGAAAACGGCGATGTGGGACACCGTTGTTCCGCAGTTCAATTCCGATCCCGGATATCTGGTGATGATCGTGGGTCTGATCGGAACCACGATCACGCCCTGGATGCAGTTCTACCTGCAGGCGTCGATCGTCGAAAAGGGCATCTCGAAAAGCAATTACGGACTCAGCCGCATCGACGTGATTTTCGGCTGTATTGTCACCGATGTGATCGCGTTCTTCATAGTAGTGGCCTGCGCGGCGACGATCTTCCATTCGCAGCACCGCGAAATCACCGACGTGGCCGACGCGGCCAAGGCTCTCGCGCCGTTCGCGGGCAAATTCGCCGCAATCCTCTTCGCTGTCGGACTGGTGAACGCTTCGCTGATGTCCGCCGCGATCCTGCCGCTCGCGACAACTTACAACATCTGTGAAGGCCTCGGCTTCGAATCGGGCATCGATCATAGTTTCCGCAACGCGCCGATCTTCTACGGCCTCTATACGGCGCTGATCATTTGCGGCGCGGGCTTCGTGCTCGTCCCCGGGCTGCCGCTGTTGAAGGTCATTCTGCTGTCGCAGGTGGCAAACGGAATTCTGCTGCCGTTCGTGCTGGCGTTCATGCTGATCCTGGTCAACCGCGAGCGCCTGATGGGCGAATACCGGAACGGTCCGTGGGGCAATGCCATCGCCTGGGCGACCAGCGTCACCATGGTGCTGCTCACGCTCGCGCTGATCTATAACAGCGTCACGGGCTGAAGCGGTTTCCGGATTTCAGCGAATCTTCAGTTTCCACGGGTACCATAACCGCGGAGAAGTCCTATGAAATCCCTGCTCGCACTGGCATTCACCGCAGCCGCACTGGCACCGCTGCCGGGTTACGCCGCGCCTCCC
>JASHSD010000880.1 GCA_030036985.1 Bryobacteraceae bacterium | reverse complement strand
TTCGACAGACGGTGCTGCAAGGACAGCAGCAGCGCTTCATAGCTTGCCGTTGCGCCATCGTCCAGCGCCGTGAGGCTGGAGATGTAAGCGCCCTCCGTGGGATTCACCAGCGTAAGAGCGCGCCGCGCCGCGGTATTGGCAAGCGAAGAGCAGGGGCTGTAGCTGACGCCGTTCAGAACGCAGCTCGCGCCGGGAATATAGACCGAAGGGTCTTCCTGAACCGCTGCCCACATGTGAATCGTGTTGTTGCCCATGTAACTTGCCGAAGCCAGCCAATTGGAGCCGAACTGGTGCTGGACCGAGAGGTTCCACTGATCCACATTGGTGGTCTTGAGATTCAGCGGCACGGTCAGATAGCCTGTGTTGGTTGGAAACGCAATATTCGAACTTATGGTAAACGGGAAGGGATTACCGCCGGGGTAGCCCAGCCATGGATTCGCGAACCCTCCGGCCGGCGTCGGGACGGTCACCACGCGGCCCCAGGGCGCGGTGCCGGCGTAGCCGTCGTAGAAGAGAGTGGGCGGCATGTCGAAGAACACGCCCCATGAAGCGCGAATGGTTGTCTTTCCGTCGTTGTTCGGATCGTAGACCAAGCCGATGCGCGGGGCGAAGTTGTCCCAGCGGATATTGTTCGGACGATCGCCGGTGTTGAATCCGGGATCGCCGGGATACAAGACCCCGGCCGGCGCGTTGGGATAAATGGTCGAGTGAACGTTGTTCACGAAATCGGCATAGTTGAACTGAGTTACCCGCCCGCGCTTCAGAGACGGGCCGAAGTAAGGCTCCCATCGCATGCCGTAATTGAGCTTGAGGTTCGGTGTGATGCGCCAGCTATCCTGTGCATAGAGCCCGAGGTACTGGTTGCGCTCGTCGTCGACTGTGACGCTCGACTGGCCGGCGGTGGCCGGCAAACCAGCCAGAAAGTCGGCCATGGGCAGGCCGGTGATCTGCCCGGTGAAGTTGAAGCTGCCGCCGGAGGTGCCGAGGAAAGTGCCGTTCTGAATTTCGCGGATCCAATCCACGCCGAACTGCAGCTGGTGGTTGCCGCGGAGCATGCTGAAGTCGTTGGCGACCTGATGGTCCTGGGTCGGCAGAAATGCCGCGAACGAGTTCGCGCCCGCGCTGTACAGCGCGCCGGTGACCGTGATGTAGGGATTACTCGGGATCGGCGGCGGAGTCATGTTGATTCCCAGATCGGCTGCGCTGAACAGGAAGACCTCCGGTTTGTTGATCGCGGCGCGATTGAAATCGAAATGCAGCGTATTGATCGTCGACGGATTGATCACCCAAGTATCGCCGAGCCCGACCGAGTTCACCAGGTCGTCCGGAGAAGCGTTCAGGATCGAGAGCGGGTCGTTGTCGGTAAAGCTCGGGGGCTGAAACGAATGTGTTGCCAGATAGCGGGCGAAGACGGTGTGCTTCTCATTGATCTGGTAATCGATCTTCGCGACGCCGAACTGTTCGGAGAAACTGTTGATGAGGGAATATCTCGCTTCCCCGCAGGCATTCGTTGCCGCCGGGTAATAGGAACTCATCTTGAGGGCGACAGGGCTCAGCAGCGAAGGAGCAATCATGTTGTTCACGAACGGAGCGCCGAGGGTGATCTGTTGGCCGGCATTGCATTCGGGCGAAGCGGCGACGGTGAAGTTGCCGGCCAGCTCCAGAGCCGTGGGTACGAAACTGATGCCGCTCGACGCGTCCGAATTCTGGATCGTCTGCTGATAGCCGACGAAGAAGAACAGCTTGTTTTTGATAATCGGACCGCCGAGAGTGCCGCCGAACTGGTTGCGGCGCAGCGTGTCCTTCGCGGTCGCGAAGAAGTCGCGGGCGTTGAAGTCGCCGTTGCGGAGGAAGTCGAATGCATCGCCATGAAACGCGTTCGAACCCGACTTGGTGACGATATTCACCGCGCCGCCCGCATGCTGTCCATACTGCGCCTGCAGGGCGCTGGTCTCGACCTTGAATTCCTGCAGCGCATCCGGGAACGGCAGCGGCAGACCGGCATTGTTGACCGGATCGTTGTGCGTAACGCCGTC
The DNA here is from genome assembly GCA_030036985.1 of Bryobacteraceae bacterium. Taxonomy (GTDB): domain Bacteria; phylum Acidobacteriota; class Terriglobia; order Bryobacterales; family Bryobacteraceae; genus BOG-234. The sequence continues at coordinate 1,343 of JASHSD010000880.1, read as the reverse complement.
GAGCGTGTAAGTCAGACCGTCGGCCGGGCCGCCGGCGACGCTGATGGCAACTTCGTTCGGATAGTTCTTCTGCGAAATCAATTGGCCCGAGTCGGCGGTCGGTACGACAACGGCGGCGCCCGACAGTGTGATTAACTGTGTCGGCTGGCGGTCGTTCAGGGGAAGATCGACCACGCGCTGCTGATCGATAACCTGGCCGACGCCGGTGCTGGCTGTCTCAACCATGGTTGCCGCGGCCACGACATTGACTTCCTGAGTGACCGCGCCGATCTGCATCGTGACGTCGATCGCCGGGTTCGAGCCGACCTGCAGCACGATGCCGGTCTGATCGTAGGTGGTAAAGCCCGCCTTCTTGACATCGAGTTTGTACGGACCGACGGGAAGGCTCTGCAGAAGGTATTCGCCATTCGGCCCGGTAGTGACCGTGCGGACCAGGCCGGTATCGGTCTGAGTAGCGGTCACCTGCGCGTCCGGAATGGCGGACCCGTTGGCGTCGCGGATGGTTCCGCTGATTTGCGATACGGATACAGCCTGAGCGAAGACGCTTGTGCAGAACACGGCACAAACGATTGCACATGAAACTCCCACCTTCATTGTTTTCCTTTAGCCCCTAATGTGTAGTTCGGACACGCGACTTCAGTCGCGTCTTTAAATGTGGCGCCCAAAAACGCGACCGAAGTCGCGTGTCCAGTATTTCCTGGACGCTGCACTATCTAGGGAGCATATCAACTGGGCGGACGCACGTAAATAGCCAATTCGGGTGACCTGACGAGCCGGGCCAACTGTTGCGGACGGAAAAGACCATCGGCGATTCTGTGCCGCCTTTCGCGTCGCCACTGCGCGGAAGCAATAATCCTCGCCTGCAAACCGGGGCGACGCGGAGCCGTTTTGTGCGGCTCCGCTCCTCACCCCGGTTCGTCAGAACTGAATGCGCGCGACAAGTTGACCCGATCGCGGCGGCGAGAAGGTGGTTCCGTTGTTGATATAACCGAAACCTCCGGTGGTCTGGCCGTTCACGGTGGTCTGCGTTGCCGTGGCGTTCACGGATGTCGGATTATTCACTTCCGTTCGATTGAAGATATTCGTGAATTCGGCTCGAATCTGCAAAGTGGCCTTCTCCTTGACCCGGAAATTCCGGGCGAGACTCATATTTTCGACCGGACGCCGCTGGTATCGGTAATCGCTGTAGTATGGAGCGGCCGTGCCGTACTGTCCGGCGGGAGGGTTCACCCAGGCGGCGGGGTTCAGCACGAACGTCGTATTCGGGTCGAAGCAGCCGCAGTTCAGGTTGTGTGTGAACAGCGGAACGCCGGGTACACGATCCATGAGAGTAGTCTGGAAAG
>JASHSD010000879.1 GCA_030036985.1 Bryobacteraceae bacterium | reverse complement strand
AACGGCGACAACCCCCTTAACTCGGTGTCTCACCCCAGGGGTTCACTTCAATTGACTGAAGACTATAACAATCGCAACTTCGCGCTACCTGACGTCCCCCCATTCAAAGTGGTTTTCTTTCTGATGAAGCAAAGGGGGCTTCGACAAGACTCACATCCGGAAGCCGGCGGTAAGGCAAGGGCCGGGATGAGTCCCGGCCCGGCAAGCACGAGTGCCTGCGCCACGATGACGTCGGCATCGTCTTCCATCGATGATCTTGTGAAGCAGTGGCATTTTCAAATAGATATGCCTGTCTGTCTGCCTCTTTACACATAGATCATCGACCGGAGTATACTCGGGACATGCCGAGACGCGAATCGCCCCTGCAAAGCGAAATGCTCCAGGGAACCCTCGATATGCTGATCCTGCGCACGCTCGTCGCTGGACCGGCCCACGGTCACACCGTCGCGCACGTCATCGAGCAGGGTTCGGAGGACGTTCTCCAGATCGAACACGGCTCTCTGTATCCGGCATTGCATCGTCTGGAGAACCGCGGCTGGATCGCGTCGTTCTGGGGGACTTCGGAGAACAACCGCAAGGCGCGGTATTACCGGCTGACTCCGACGGGCCGGAAACAACTGACGGAACAGACGACCCGCTGGGAACAGGTGGTGCGAGCCATCGGCCGCATCCTGAAACCGGCCACTGAGTAGAGGCGCGGAAGCCATGAGCTGCAGGCGTTTTTTTCGGCGGAAGCAACGGGATCGCGAGCTGATCGATGAGATCGAATCGTACGTCCGGATCGCCACGGACGAAAACATAGCCCGCGGCATGCCCGCCGAACAGGCTCGCGCCGCCGCCCGCCGCAAATTCGGAAACGCCACTTTCGTGCGAGAGGAGATCTACAGAATGAACACCGTCACTTTTCTCGAAACGCTCGGGCGCGACGTGCGCTACGGATTGCGCATGCTGCGCCGAAATCCCCTCTTCACCACCGTCGCGCTGCTCACGCTGGCGATCGGAATCGGCGCGAACACGGCCGTATTCAGCGTCGTCAACAGCGTGCTGCTCAGGCCTCTGCCCTATCCGAACGCCGAGGAACTGGTGGCTGTTTCGAACTCCGCGCCGGGCGCCGCCGGGATAGCGGATGTCTCCGGCGAACTGCGCGTTTCGGCGTCGATGTATTTCACCTATGCCGAGAAGAATCGAACGTTCCAGACCATAGGCGCATGGTTTCCCTTCGCCTCGACGGTCACAGGACTGGCCGAGCCGGAGCGCGTCGACAGCATCGGAGTCACCGACGGCGCGCTGCAGTCGCTCGGCGTCCCACCCGCGCTGGGACGCCTGCTCTCGCAGGCCGATCAGGCCACGGGAGGCCCCCATACCGTGATGATCAGCTACGGTTACTGGCAGCGGCGTTTCGGAGGGAATCGCTCCGTGGTCGGGCGCACTATCAGAGTGGACGGGCGCCCGGAGCAGATTGCCGGCGTGATGCCTCAGGGGTTCCGCTTTATCGGTACCGATTTCGATCTCATCATCCCCTTCGCTTTCGACCGCGCCAACCAGAGGCTGCCCGGCTTCTTTCTGAACTGCGTGGCGCGCCTGAAACCAGGGATGACGATTGCAAAGGCGACCGCGGACATCGCGCGCCTGGTTCCGGTCTGGAGAGACTCATGGCCCGCCGCGCCTGGCGTCAATCCGCATATTTACGACTCCTGGCGAATTTCGCCGACGATTCGCCCGTTGAAACAGGACGTGGTTGGAAGCGTCGGCAACGTTCTATGGGTGCTGATGGGGACGATCGGCATTGTCATGCTGATCGCTTCGGCCAATGTAGCGAACCTGCTGCTGGTCCGGGCGGACGCGCGCAGGCAGGAACTCGCGGTCCGGGCGGCGTTGGGCGCGGGACGGCGGCGAATCGTGCGCGAATTGCTGGTCGAGAGCGTTCTGCTCGCACTGATGGGCGGCGCTCTGGGATTGGGACTCGCGTATGCCGGGCTGCGGTTCCTCGTATCGGTCGGCCCGGGCAACCTGCCGCGGCTGCGGGAGATCTCTCTTGACGCACGAGCGTTGTGGTTCACGCTGGCTGTATCGCTGTTATCGGGACTGCTGTTCGGATTGCTGCCGGCCCTGAAGTACGCGGGACCGCGCATTGCCCTGGCGCTTCGTGGCGGCGGACGCACGTTAAGCCAGAGCCGCGAACGCCATCGGGCAAGGAACGTCCTCGTCGTGGCGCAGGTAGCGCTGGCGCTGGTATTGATGGTGAGCGCGATACTGATGATTCGCACGTTTCAGGCGATTCGGCGCGTCGACCCCGGATTCACGCAACCGGAGCGGGTGCAGACATTCCGTACTTTCATCCCGGATACCCTCGTCCCCGAACCTGAGCGGGTCGTCCGGACCGAGAACGATATCGTCGACAAGCTGGCGGCAATACCCGGAGTCAGGTCGGTCGCATTCGCGGCGGGAGTCCCCATGGATGGGCTTCCTCCGAATTGGGACGGCATCTTCGCCGAAAACCAGGCGTTTTATTCCTCGACCGAAACTCCTCCCATGCGCATCTTCAACCCGGTTTCGCCGGGCGTGTTCAAGACCCTGGGCGCAAGGCTGGTTGCCGGACGCGATTACACATGGACCGACCTCTACGGCCGCAGGCCTTTCGCCATCGTTTCCGAAAATCTGGCCCGCGAGTTGTGGGGCTCCGCGCAAGCGGCCATCGGCAAGAGAATCCGAACCCTTTTGCCCACGGCGCCCTGGCAGGAGGTGATCGGCGTAGCGGAGAACGTCCACGAAAACGGCATTCAGGAACCGGCGCCCGCCATGGTGTACTGGCCCGCTTACGGAAACAACCTCTATGCAGCGGGGCCGGCTCAGGTCGCACGCCAGGTGACTTTCGCCATCAGGAGCGATCGGGCCGGGACTGCGAGTTTTCTGAGTCAGGTAACCCAGGCCGTGCGGTCGGTCAACGGCAGTCTTCCATTGGCTGACGTGCGCACGATGGGCGAGGTCTACGCGCGATCCATGGCGCGAACCTCATTCACGCTGGTGATGCTCGGAATTGCCGGCGCGACAGCGATGCTCCTG
>JASHSD010000078.1 GCA_030036985.1 Bryobacteraceae bacterium | reverse complement strand
CCGCATTGCGCGACGCGTCGTCCCAGCCGAGCCGCATCTTCAACGTCACCGGCACGCGCACGGCGCCGACCACGGCCTCGATCAGCGTGAGCGCGTGATCGAGATCGCGCATCAGCGCCGAGCCGGACTGGCCGCCGGTGACGTGCCTCGCCGGGCAACCCATGTTGATGTCGATGATGGCGGCGCCGGCCGCTTCGACAATCGCCGCGCCCGCCGCCATCCAGCGCGCCTCGCAGCCGGCGAGCTGCACCACATGCAGCCCGGCGCCATGATCTTCGATGCGGCGGCGTGCCATCCGGCACTGCGCCGCCCGCCCGCCGCCGGCGAGCGCCGCGCACGCCGTCATCTCCGACACCACCAGGCCGGCGCCGAGGCTCGCCGCCAGCCGCCGAAACGGCGCGTCGGTTACCCCGGACATCGGCGCGAGCAGCACCGGGTTGGGGAGGGGGATGGGGCCGATGGAGAGGGGGTGCATAAAGGTATTGTATGGCGGGCTGTCAAATGCGTCACCGTCGCAAGCCCTTAAAGAAGCTCCGATTACAGCACTTCCCATGCGCCGAGCTCACGTGGCCAAAGTGGGCCAAAATTAGTCTCGGCAAAAGAGACTAATCTTGACATAAGTCCCCCATGGAGTTACAAGGAATATATCCGTGCTATCGGGGAGAGGAAATTGAACCAAATAGGCAGACGTTTTGCCCTGTCGGAAATGTCTGGTTTCGGCATTTCTTGTTCCAAGGACGGTGTGTTCGTGGGCTCTGTGCCACTTCTAAGCCATGGTAGCGCAAATGACGCCGATCAATGGCAACCGCGCACAGCCTCTGACCTCAATCGCGAACTTCGGAAGTGCTACGGCCTGCCCGTTGAATTTGATTCCAAAATCGCTGGGCTCGCGACAGTCGCGCGAGCCCTCAACCGAGGTGACCTGCTCCATGCCCAGATTGCGACGTTACATCTGCAAATCTTTGATCCGCCGCGGTTGACTAAGGCGCCACGCAGCACGGAAGACATTGTTGAACTGGCTCGCCAACTAAAGGCGAGCGGTCTGCTTAAGGCGGACTGGGACCCAACAAAGCATCCACGTTGGCCGGCCGGAACTCCGGACGGCGTCGGCGGCCAATTCGCTCCCGTAGGTACAACGACCGAAGGTCCTGCAAGTCAGGAGTCGAGCGCACCGGTCGTTCCAGCGCAAATAACGATCCCAGCCCCGCCGCTCGAAATTCCAGGCGGAATTCCGTTCCCTTCTGAAATTGTGCCGCCGCCGATCGCTATCCCTGATACCTATCCGCGAGAGCTCAGAAATCCCTATCCCGATAGAGCGGGATGCGACGAGGAGTGGGCTGATGCAATAAAGTATTGTGATGACCTGCGGAGGCGAGGACAGCTACGTACCGACAAATATCGCGGCATGGGAGATTATTACCAATGTGTTATGGGTAACGTCTCTCAGAGATGCGGCGGATTCGGCACGGGGGCGTAAAAATGGCTAGTATCGGCATCGAATCAATGAAGCAACCGAGCACGCCAGAAGAAGTGATGGCGCTCCACAAAATTCTTCGCTCGGATCCACAGCGATATCTTCGCATAGTCAACAACTGGATCGATGAGAATCCGAGAAATCCTCATTTCTATTTCGAGCGACACTGGGGGTGGATGAAGATCGGTGAGCCACGTCGGGCTCTCGACGATCTCAATAAGGTCATCGAACTCGATCCCGAGCCCGTAGCATTTCGTTCGCGCGGAGAGATTTACAGGCATCTGGGTGAATATGAAAGAGCACTGGAGGACTTCAGCCGCGGGGAGACGTTCGATCCTAAACAGTGGAAAAACGACGTCTTTGGCGTTTATTACCAAGCTGACACCTACGCGCGCCTCGGCAACGAGGCGGGCGCCCTCGCCTGTTGCGCCCAATTGCCAGTCGACTTTTGGACTCCGGGGATTCACGGCGCCCCGTCTGGCGGCAAGGCGGAGATCGCCGACAAACTGCGCCGTATTGCGGCGGGCGCGCAGCGAAAGCGCACGTGATGGCGACGCGGCGCACCTAAGCGTCCCGAGCGCAGCGAAAGCCACGCCAAATTGCGAGCCGGGGATGAAAAGGTAGGCACGGCGCTTTGCGCCTTGGCTTGCCCTACGCTACTGACCGGTTCTCCCAACTAGTCTAGTCTAGTCTAGTCTAAGTTATGCGGTCCTCATGCAACCCCATTTCCTCCTTACCGGCGCCGGCTTCAGTTACAACTGGGGCGGTTACCTCGCGTCGGAGGCCTTCGAATTTTTGCTGTCAGTGACAGAAGGCGATGATGACCTTCGCAGCCTGCTGTGGCGCGGCCACCAAGCCCACCTCGGATTTGAAGACATGCTCGCCAAGCTGCAACACCAGTTCGCCACTGACTGGACTGCACAGCGAGAGCAAGACTTAAGGAATCTTACATCAGCGATTCAGAAAATGTTTGCAAGTATGACGATGGCTTTCGCGCGAACTCCATTTGAACCCCCTCTTGTCGATCCGAAACTTGGGG
>JASHSD010000878.1 GCA_030036985.1 Bryobacteraceae bacterium | reverse complement strand
GGTGGTGGATTGTCGATTGGCCCGACGCCGACAACCACTTCTCGACGGGCGTGCAGCGGCTCACCAGAATCGACACCGCGCAACCCCTGCATATGAGCCTGACGGACGACCGCCTCTTCGACAACCCATGGATATACGCCACTCAGACAGGTTGGTGGGGTCTGAACGACGCCGAGGTCGCCCGTCTGCACGAATACCTCCTGCGCGGCGGATTTCTCATGACCGACGATTTCTGGGGACCGGACGCCGATCAGTGGGAAGTGTTCCGGGAAACAATGCAGCGGGTTTTGCCGAACAAGCCGATATCGGACATAACGGACGGCGAGGCAGTCATGCACGTTCTTTATGACATCGGGGAGAAGGACAAATCATTCATACCGGGCACCCGCCATCTGCGGCGCGGCGCCGGCGGCGCAGTGGTTGTGCAGCAGCCTCCCGGGACGACTCCCGCCTGGAGGGCGATGTACGACGACAAGGGACGGATGATCGTCGCGGTGAACTACAACACCGACATTGGCGATGCCTGGGAGTACGCGGACGCGCCGGAGTATCCCGAGCACATGACCGCCCTGGCGTATCGCTACGGGATAAACTACCTTGTCTACGCTATGACGCATTAACCCCGAATCAAACGGAGGCGAGGTCGGAAGCCCGCTCATAACCCCGGTCGTAACCTCGCTCCTGTCCTTGTGGATATTCTCTGCGCTGCATTTTGGCACGGTACATGTCTTCGTCCGCTTTCCCAAGCAGGGCATCCGCTTCCGTGCCGTCCAAAGGAAAGATGCTGATGCCGTAGCTGGCCCCGGAACCGGGTATCGAACGGACAATCAGATCTCCGATTTGCGCGGCTTCATCGCGGTCGCCGACTCCCGGCAGAATCACCACGAATTCATCCCCGCCGATTCTCGCCGCGATGTCCGTTCGCCGCACGGACTGGAGAATCTGCCGGGCAACACTCTGGAGAAACAGATCGCCCGCGCCATGCCCTTTGTGATCGTTGATCTCCTTGAAGTTGTCCAGATCGAGGTAAACGACGGCCAGCGAACCGTCTTCAAGGACGCCCTTCCTGATCTGCGCATCCAGGCATTCATAAAGAGAAGCGCGGTTGAGCAGTGAAGTCAGAGAGTCGTATTGAGCGCGAAAAGACAACTGCTCGTAGAGGCCTCTTCGTTCAACCGCCAGGCTGGCGAACTGGCCCCAGGACTCCAGCACATGATCTCTCTCGGCTTTGTTCTCGGGGCAATCGCGCGCCTCTTCGTAAACGGAGACGATCGCGCCCACGGTCCGCGCGTTCCGCAGAATGGGCGCGGCGCGGTATTTCGCCCCCGGCAACACCGCAAAATCGGATATAAATTTCTGCCAGACAAGATCGTCTGAGAGTTCGCTCAGAACCTGCGGCAGAAGTGTGTCCTTGACTGCGGAAACAGGCAGAGAACTCAGCGCGACGGCGAGCGGCTCCGGCATTCGGGGCGACACCGAGATACGCGACCCTGTGGTCGACTCGACCTGAATGGAACACAGAGATCCGGGCAAGTGCCGCGCGACGGCGCTGGCCAGGATGAGAAGGATCTGTTCCAGCGGCTGGTCCTTGGCGATGAGCTCGAGAATCGTCTTCCGGTCCTGTTCCAGCCTTCCGGCGGAGCGCGCAGCCACGGCGGAGGCCTCGGCGGCGGTGAGCGCGCATTCGAGGCGGGCCAGGATATTTTTCTCCTCGGCGATGTCGGTCAAGGCGCCCAATATGCGGGTCGGCGGCGACGTCGGATCGCCGCTCTCGTCAAAACGCCACAAACCGCGCATCCAGCGATAGCTGCCGTCCGGCATCAACAGGCGAAACTCGCTTTGCACGGTTCCGGTGTGCGCGTTCAAATCCGGCTCGGACCTGGGCAAAGCGTCCACATCGTCCGGATGGATGAGCGAACGGCATTCCTCGAAGCTGACGCGAGTCGGTTGACCGGTGCGCCCGATCATCGCCCAAAGCGCCTCCGATACGGTGAGACTGCTTTTCGTCAGGTCGGCTTCCCAAATCCCGAATCGGGACACTCTTTCGGCCAGGCGCAGCCGCTGCGTCATCTCCTGTAGAACCCGCTCGGCGCGCACTCTCTCAATCGCATTTCCCGCCAGTTGGGCGGCTGCCCGGGTCATGCGCAGTTCCTCAGCTCTGGGAGTTGACGGATAACGGTGGTAAATGGCGAATGTCCCCAGGACTTCCCCTTTGGAATCCCGAATCGGTACGCTCCAACAGGAACGCAACCCAAATCCCAGCATGAAATCCCGCGCCAGCGCGAACCGGTAATCGCTCGCTATGTCCGCGACGATCACAGTTTCATTTCGGAACGCGGCCGAACCGCACGCTCCCACATCGGGACCGATTTCCAGACCGTTGACGGCATTCATGTATTCGGCCGGCAGACTCGGCCCCGAGCACTTCAGCAGATACCGGTGTTGCTCCTCATCCAGCAGGAGAACGCTGGAAAGAGCTTCCGGCGCGATGCGCTCGATCGCCCGCGTCAGCGAGTCCACGACCTCGGACAAAGAAGCGCCGTTCGCCATAAGTTCCAGCATCCGGCGGTCCTGCTCGATCACCAGCGACGAATTGACCAGGTCCGCGCGCTCGACATGGACCCGTTCCAACCGCTTCCTGGTTCGCATCCAGGCCGCCGTAGAGACAGCCGCCAACAGCATCAGCCCGGCGATGATGAAGTCAACCAACATTGAAGATTTTAGCGACCGGATTCCGGCCGTACTCGTCGCTCACTGAACAATTCGGCGGAAATCCCCGAAACCTGTAGCCCTGCGTCCGATCGGCCTTTTGGGAGTTTCGGGAGGATTACGCTGCCATCCGGTAACCCAACCTGGTTTAGCATGGGGAGAGACATCGGACTGCACCTGCACAAGCGCATAGTTTTCATCGCCATAGCGGCCGCCCTCGCCGCGGGCGCGGCCGAAGCGCCGCCCTACGCCCTCGTGGTCGGCATTTCGCGGTACCAAAAACTCCCGCGCGCCCTGTGGCTGCACTATGCGGACGCGGACGCTGAAGCCTTCAGCGCCCATCTCGCCAGCCCGCGGGGCGGAGCCGCGGCTTCGGACCGCATGCTCGTCCTGACCGACGAACAGGCGACCGCGGCGGCAATCCGCCAGGCTTTTCAGAGGCTTCTGAAAATGCGCCCGGGACGAAGTTTGCAGGACAAGCGCGACACGCTGTTTATTTTCGTTGCCGGCCACGGCGCGGTCGACAGCAGCGGCGCCTACTTCCTCGCGTACGACAGCGATCCTGAAAACCTCGCCGCAACCGCCATTTCCATGGCGGAGCTGCGCGCGACCGTGCAATCGGCAACCAGCCGCATCGGACGCGTGATTTTTCTGGCGGACGTTTGCCGCGCCGCCGCAATCGCAGGCCGGAAGAGCGCGCCGCTCGCCGACAGCCTCGAAAAAATGGGCGAGACGCCTGGCGAAATGCTGGGCCTGATGGCCGCACGGCCCACCGAGCTGTCGTTCGAAGGACCCGAGTTCGGCGGAGGACACGGCGCCTTCACATGGTCGGTTTTGAAAGCTCTCGAAGGCGCCGCCGACCGCGATGGCGACGGCTCTGTTTCGGCGGGCGAGCTGATCGACTTCGTCGCCGCGGACGTTCCGAAGCTGACCGGCAACAGACAGCACCCGCGCGACTTCGGCAACATGGATAACGCGGCGAAGTTGTCGGACCTGTCAAAGCCGGGCATCGTCGCTAAATAACCGGACACGCGACTTCAGTCGCGTCCTTAAGTTCCTCATCCAAAAACGCGACTGAAGTCGCGTGTCCCCTAACGAGCCGGCCCGCCTTCCAGCCACTGCCGGCCGCGCCGGTAAAGCGCTTCGACCTCCGGTCCCTTGAGGCCGGGCATATCCTTCTTGACGTTGTAGCCGATCCGCGTCTGCAGATAGGCCAGATGGCGATAACCCTCGGGGAACTGCTGCAGGATGGTCTCATCCAGCCGCAGAGGATTCGCCGGATCCGGATTGATGACGTCCATCCGGTCCTTTTCGTAAATCGGCTGGCGCAGCACGATCGCCCACTTTCCGCCGCGCTTCTCGAAGAAGTCGAAGAACCGCCCGGTGCAGACCACATCCACCGGATGGCCATCCACCTTCGCCCGCTGCGAAATGGTCATCTTGGTTTGGGAAATCGCGCGATGCCCCGCGACCTCGACCGAATTCCCGCCGAGGAAATGCAGAATGCTCACGCCCTTGTTCCATCCCTCGATGCTTACCTTGATGAAGTCGGCCCCCGTACCCTGAAACCAGGTGGCCATCATGTAGCCGTCCTCTGTCCAGACGGCGCCGAAGCGCTCCCAATCGCCCGCGTCGCGCCAGATCACCCAGTTCTCGACTACTTCACGAATTGCCAATTGATCTTCGGTCATGTTGTCGGCCTCGCGAATTGTATCACCGCCGGCGAACGGGCGGCGGGCTATCACCAACCGCTTACTTGCGTGCGCGGCTCAGTAAGAAATGCATTGCCGAGCCACGGCCGTGAGGGAGCGGTCCACGTCTATTCCCGGTTGCGCAGCTTATCGAGGAAGTGGAACAATACTACGCCGATCACGGCGTTGACCAGGGCCAGAATCAGCTCCATCCGAATCTGAAAGACCGCCGGCTGATCCAGCAG
>JASHSD010000877.1 GCA_030036985.1 Bryobacteraceae bacterium | reverse complement strand
TTCGCATTCCGCGGGAACCGAGCGCAGGTCCGCTACTGGTTATGGGTCGGCGCATCATTCAAATTTTTGGTCCCTTTCTCGCTGCTGATTCGTCTTGGCAGCTGGCTGAAGTGGGCGCCGGCCGCCCAAAGAGCCGCGGCGCGCATCACCCCTCAGGCTGTCGAGTTCACGATGACACAAATCACTCAGCGATTTTCGGACGGCCTATCGTTTCCGCCCTCGATATCCGGCGGAACGAACAGGCTGCTCATCGCGATCCTCGGAGCATGGATATGCGGGTTCGTGGCGATCACGCTGTTACGGATCCGAGGCTGGAGGCGCATCAGGGACGCTGTACGCTCCAGCGCCGCCATTGAGATCGGCGCCATCGATGTTCCTCCGGGCGTCGAGGTCCGCTGCGCGCCGGGACTGCTTGAACCCGGCGTGGTTGGGTTCACGCGTCCCATCCTGCTCCTGCCCGCGGGCCTGACGGAAAGTCTGACGCAGCCCCAACTGCGCGCGGTCCTGGCTCACGAGTTGTGCCACGTCCGCCGCCGCGACAACCTGTTCGCTTCGATTCACATGCTTGCCGAAGCTCTGTTTTGGTTCCACCCTCTGGTCTGGTGGATCGGCGCGCAAATGGTGGCCGAACGTGAGCGGGCCTGTGACGAAGAAGTGCTGAGTACGTTCGGGGAATCGCGGATCTATGCCGAAGCGATCCTCAACGTCTGCAAACTCTGCGTGGTATCCCCGCTCGCGTGCGTGTCCGGAGTGACGGGCGCGAATCTCAAACGAAGGCTCGAGGCGATTATGGCCAACCGAATCGGCCGGAGGTTGAATCGCAGGAACAAGTTCGTGCTCGCCGGCGCCGGAGCCACGGCTTTGGCCCTCCCTCTCTTCATCGGTCTCGGCAATGCGCCCGCGGTCCTGGCTCAGCCGGCGGCGATCGCGCCGCTCCATTTTGATGTGGCGGCTATCAAGCCCAACAACTCCGGCGCGAATGTTTTGGGCATCCGCGTCGTTCCCGGGGGCGGGCTCAGAGCGGTCAACGCGACGCTCAGATCGCTCATCGGCGAGGCATACCAGGTTCGAGACTTCGAACTTTCCGGAGGTCCCGCATGGCTGGACTCCGCAAGATACGATATCGAAGCCAAAGGGCAGCTTGATCCCGGCAGCCAGTTACAAGCAGGCCTTCAGGTCATGAAGATGCTTGAGGCGCTGCTCGCCGACCGCTTCCAGCTCAGAATTCATCGGGAAACCAGGGAAATGCCGATCTATGCGCTGCTGATCGCGAAGAACGGACCAAAGCTCCAGGCTTCTCGCGAAGCGTGCTTCGATCCGACGGCCGGAGCGCCGCCGCCACCCACGCTGCCGGGTCAATCGCCGTCCCGGCCCTGCGGAGGGTTCGCCAACTATCCCGACCAGATGCTCGGCGCAAAAGTACCGATGTCGCGTTTTACCGCGAACCTCTCGAAATTCCTGGGCCGAACTGTCGTGGACAAGACCGGCCTCAAGGGAACTTATGATATTGCCCTCCGGTGGACGCCAGACGAGGGCCAGGCGTTCCTCGCGCCAAATGAGCCGCCGCCTGCGGACAGTTCGCGGCCCTCGATCTTCACCGCGGTGCAGGAGCAACTCGGTCTCAGACTCGAATCACAAAAAGGACCCGTCGAGATTCTGGTAATCGACAGCGCCGAAAAGCCATCCGAAAATTGAACCCGTTCGGGAACTGATGGCGCCGGCCCACTCTGGCCGTGAGCCCCCGAGCGGCGGTTGGTTGTGATATCGTTCCGGGTATCATGAAAAAACTAATTTTTCTCTCTGTAGTGCTTAGCTGCGGGCTCTACGCTCAGGGCAGAGGGCGAGGTCCGGCTACTATGACCAGCGACCTCAATCGCGCATACAACAGCATCAAGAACAACCTGACGAAGGCCGCGGAAGATATGCCCGAGGCCGATTATGACTTCCAGCCGACGAAGGAAGAGCGCACTTTCGGCGGGTGGGTCGCCCATGTGGCCGACGCGCAGGCCGGCACTTGTTCCGGGGTCGCGGGCGAGCGCAAGAATATCGGCGCCGCGTCGAAGACGACGAAGGCCGATCTCGTGGCCGCGCTGAAGCAGTCCTTCGATATGTGCGACGCGGCGTTCTCGGGCACCACGGACGCCAATGTGAATGAAATGGTGGCGAGCTTCGGCGGGCAGGCGCCGCGCGCAGCCGCGCTTTATGGCATGATCGTTCACAGCAACGAATGCTACGGCGCCATGGCGGTTTATCTGCGCCTGAAGGGAATCGTGCCGCCTTCTACCGAAGGAATGGCGGGGCGCGGCCGCGGTCGGGGCCGGAAGCAGTAGCGGCAGCACCGGCTTTTCAGCCCGTGACTATCGGTTAATTTCCGCTCAATCCGCCCGGCCAGCCCGAGTTCAGGTGATACGGTACGGATGGACCGACCATCTCCACGCGGCGAATTTTGCCGTTTTGAATCAGAAACGCCTCGGTCACCAGAATGCTCGAAGGCCGGTTAAAGCCTCTGAATGTGTACGGACGGCCGTCGGAAAGTACGCCCGAGTTCACCGTCCCCTGATCGAATACCGCATGCGACCACACCACGCCGCGCTCGCTGTCCACCAGCGGGTAGCGGCGATGGTGGATGTTCTGCACCACGAAGTAAAACCCAAGCTTGAATTGCGAAAGGCAATCCATAGCGAAGCCGTTGATTGTGTTCGGCGGCTCGTTGGCGGGACGCGGAACGTTGGTCGTGGGCGCGCCGTTCTCAATGCGATTGCAGTCGTTCGTGAACGGATATGTGCCCGTGCCGTTGACGCCTTTGCCGTCGTTCTTCTGCAGGCCGCTGAAATAGGCGTCCGCGATCGAAATCATCTCCTGACGCGAGAGGCGCTGCGAAGGAGGAATCGACTTGAACCACAAATCCTCGGCCTTGTAGCCGGGCTTGTCGAGATTGGCGATGCCCGAGGGTCCGCCGCCGCCCTGGCGATAGTAAACCGCTTCCATTTCGGTGATGCGGCCAAGCTGAAGACGCAGACGCAGGCTGAGCAGCAGCACCGATCCCGCTTCCCGCATGGTGCCCATGAACGCCACCTGACCGAATTCCGGATCGGCGAAGATATGTTTGTAATTGCCGATTCCCTCGGCGGTCTTCCAGAACCCGTCGCCCACCGGCATGATCTGATCGTTCTCGGTATAGACCAGGTCCGCGGATAACGGCAGGCGTTTGGGATCGTGCGCCACCATCGCCGCGAGGGTCTGGTCCACCACGCCTTCGAGACAGGCGCGATCGCAGTTCAGCGGGATGGGTCCGATGGAAGCGTGCGCGGCAAGCGCAGCCAGCATGCCGCCGGCGCAGAGAACGATGGTTTTGGAGCGCATAGCGCTTCAT
>JASHSD010000876.1 GCA_030036985.1 Bryobacteraceae bacterium | reverse complement strand
CTGCTCATTGAAGACCTCGACCGTTCTCAGCCACCGCGCCTGCGCCGAACTATTCAGCTCGCCCGGACAGCAAAGCGTCTTCTGGCGCGGACCATCCGGTGTGCGCACCGTCTCCACCAGCGACCAACAGGTGTGGTCCTTGCCATCCTTGCCGCGATGATTCGCGCGCAGAAACATTCTGAGCTGATCGTGTCATGCCTCCAGCCTGCCTTCAAGAGGGCAGGTCTGCACTACATCACTGTTTGCAGAAACCTCCGCTGAGCCTCCGGCAGTTAACTCCGCCACCCACGTCAAAACAGCTTCAAACTACCGAAGTAGTGACGAACCCCGGTTAGTGGTTGGCGCAAGACATTCTACGAGCATTAGTGTGACCCCGGAGAGGTCAGGCAACATCCCGCAAGGGCATTTACTATCTCAAGGCGAAAGTAAACAGCGACGGTCCGGCCTGAATGCTGACGTACTGCTTGCCATTGACTGCGAACGTCATGGGTCCCGCGGCCACAGACGGACCGAGGTTCGTTTCCCAGAGCAGCTTGCCGTCGCGGGCGTCAAGCGCGTAGAACGCGCCGTCGCGGCCTCCGCTGAAAAGAATGTTACCCGCGGTTGTCAGGACCCCCGCCTCGGTCGACGGAACGCGCAAACGGTAATTCCATTTCTTCTCTCCCGTGCGGGGATCGATCGCGCGGATCGCGCTGTAGAAATCGTCTTCTTTCCTGCCGCCTCTGGGGAAAGCCCCACTGAACGTCTGGCCGGAATGAAACTCGGGCGGCTCTTCGTCTTTGATATATGTGGTCGAGCTGTTCTCCCAAGTGGGAATGTAGAAAAGGCCGGTCTTCGGACTGTACGACGGGTTGTACCAGTTTGTCGCCCCTTGGTTTCCGGGGTAAACCAGTGTCCCCTCTTTCGTCGGAACGACGCCCGGCGTGCGAAGCGGCCGGCCTTTCTCGTCGAAACCGGCGAGCCAGTTCGTTTTTACGAACGGCTTGCCCAGCAGGAATTCGCCGGTCGTCCGGTCGAGAACGTAGAACACTCCGCTTCGATTCGCCCAGAGCATCACCTTGCGCGGACGCCCCTTCCACTCGATATCCGCGAGCACCGGCACCTGCACCGAGTCCCAATCGAACTCGTTGTGCGGGGAGAACTGGTAATACCATTTGAGCTTTCCGGTATCGGCATCGAGAGCGATCACCGAGCAACTGTAGAGGTTGTCACCGAGGCGGCCGTCACCGTTCCAGTCGGGTCCGGGATTGCCCACGCCCCAGAACGTCAGGTTTGTATCGGGGTCATACGATCCGGTCATCCAGATCGGAGCGCCGCCGTGTTTCCACGAGTCGCCCGCCCAGGTTTCGTTGCCCGGCTCGCCGGGTCCGGGGATGGTATTGAAACGCCATACCTCTTTGCCCGTGTTGGCGTCGAATGCCGCGAGAAAACCACGAATGCCGAATTCGCCGCCCGACGGTCCCTCAATAATCTTGTCCTTGATCGCGAGGGGCGCGTGAGTGAAAGAATACTTCTCCTTCGGGTCGGCCACCTGCACGTTCCAGACTTCCTTCCCAGTCTTCGCATCCAGCGCGATCAGGTGCGTGTCGAGGGCCGCCAGAAAGACTTTGTCTCCGAGAATCGCCAATCCGCGCGTCAATTGACCACAGCAGGCATGGGCGTCCGGGCTTGGCTTGTACGCATGCGTCCAGATCGGCTTGCCGGTGACGGCGTCGAGAGCGATCACGTCGTTAAACTGCACGGTGTACATCACGCCATCGACAACCAAAGGCGTCACTTCGTGTTTTTCGAGAGAACGCGCCTGAAACACCCATTTGAGCGCCAGATCCTTCGCGTTTCCAGGTGTGATCTGCGTGAGGTTGCTGTATCGTTGGCTCGAGTAACTGCCCGAGTATGTGAGCCAGTTCTGGGGTTCCGCCTGACTCGCGGCGAGAATCCGGCTGAATGGGACCGGAGTGACGTGCGCTTCCCCGGCGGCCGGGGCCGCGGCCTTTTGAGCCTGCAGCAGTCCGCTCATGGCGATTAGTGCAAGCATGTGCTTCTTCATGAATCGAGCCTCCGGCAGTGTGCGTACGACGCTTACTATATATGCATTCCGACGAGGTCCCCGGCGTTCGGTGTTTTTCGGCCCGTTACTCCGAAAAAAATGTGAACGGAATGGCTCCGCAGAGAATGAATGTCTTAGGGCGTGTTGCGACCTATGCCGATCCGTTTCCTGTCTGTGCTCCGAAATCTCTTGCGGCTGTCCCCGGCGGTATTTTTTCCCGCCTGCGCGTTCGCGTGCAGCTGTATGCAGGGCCATACCGCCTGCCAGGAAGTAACGGAGGGAAGCGCCGTTTTCATCGGGCGGGTGTTGTCCGTCTCCCCGCCTTTCGTGAACCGCCTCAACCCGGCAAGCCGGGCACAAGCCGATCGCGTACTGCAGTTCCACGAGCAGCTCGACGCTGGCGCGGCGGGTCAAAGCCTGCAATCGCTGAAGGAGACCTTCCGCGAACTGGCGCCCGGTTTGTCTCCCGACCAGAGCAGTCGCCTGAAGGAAGCGGGGTCGAGGGAAGCGCTGCTCCACTTGTTCGACCAGGTCCTCGACAAGGGCAGTTACGTGACGCTTGAGGTCGGGACCGTTTTCTCCGGCGGGTTCGACGACGATGACGACGACAAAGCCACGGCCCAGCCGGCTGACAAACAGAAAAGCGCGAAAGACGACGATGACGACAAACCCAAACAGAAGAACGTGAAGGCCGGGGACGACAATGATAAGAGTCCCAATGCGAAAAACGCTAAGTCGAAAGATGACGACGATGATGACGATCTCACCACGGGAAAGATAACCGCCATCTGGACGCCAATCTTCGACTGTGGTGTCGAGTTTCAGGTCGGCGAGACGTATCTGGTCTACGGCAGCATGGACGAAGATACGGACATAGTGGAGACCGATACGTGCATGGGTACACGCCGGCTCTCGGACGCCGGTGCGGACTTGCCGTATCTGTCGTTCTTCAAGAGCAATCCGAATGAGTCCAGCCATATCGATGGCTTCGTCACTTCCGACCCTTCAGTGCATGCGAATCCTCCCGAAGGGGACCGAATCCGCGATCCGGTACCCGGGGCCTTGATCGAGCTCAAATCGGACGATGCCATTCGCTACGCAACGTCGGACAGCCAGGGACGGTTCCTCTTCGACGGGCTGGCAGGCGATTCTTACCGCCTGGTCGCGTATAGCGCCGAACGTCCCGACCCACGTCAGATTATGGCCGGTCCCGAGGAACTGACGATTAAGCCGAAGGCTTGCGCGCGCTATGTGGTGCTGGCGCAGCCAAAGCCTGCCGCCCCGCGCTGACCCGTTTTCTTCCGCCCGAAAATCCCCGAACAAAAAGGCGCCTGCCGGAATGAAGTAGATGCAGCGCTCAACATGAAACAGACTCGTGCAACGATTTTTCGCCGGGTGCTTCTGCTTGGTATTTTGCCGGCAAGCGCCCTGACGGCCCAGCAGCCGTCCCGCATCGATCAAAACGCACTCAAACGGGCCCCGTCCCGGCCCAACGAGTGGCTCACTTACGGTCGCGATTACGCCGAAACTCACTACAGCCCGCTGAAACAAATCGACGATCGAAACGTTGGACGCCTCGGACTGGCGTGGTCCTATGAAACCCATACGGTGGCGACATTCGAAGATACGCCGCTGATCGCCGATGGCGTTATTTACGGCACGGGAAGCTGGAGCGTCGTTTTCGCGGTAGATGCCCGAACCGGCAAGGAGATCTGGAGACACGACCCGGATGTGGATCGCAGCTTCGGGCCGCACGCCTGCTGCGGGCCAAACAACCGCGGCGTGGCGATCTACGACGGCATGGTGTATGTCGGCGCGCTGGATGGCCGTCTCATCGCCCTGGATCAAAAGACCGGGAAGACGATCTGGTCCGTGAAAACGACCGAAGACGAATACCAGAGCATCACCGGCGCGCCCCGCGTCGTCAAGGGGAAGGTCATCATCGGCAACGGCGGGGCGGAGTTCGGCGTGCGCGGCTACGTGTCGGCGTACGATGCGAAAACCGGCAAGCTCGCGTGGCGCTTCTACGTTGTTCCGGGCGATCCGTCAAAGCCGTTCGAGAATCCCGAGCTGGCGGCCGCGGCGAAGACCTGGCACGGCGAGTGGTGGAAAATGGGCGGCGGCGGAACGCCTTGGGACGCTTTCGCCTATGATCCCGTTGCCGATCTGCTCTATGTGGGAACGGGCAACGGCGGCCCTTGGAACCGCGAAGTGCGCAGTCCCGGCGGCGGAGACAATCTGTATCTTTCTTCGATCCTCGCGTTGAAGCCGGAGACGGGCAGGATGGTCTGGTACTACCAGACAACGCCCGGAGACCAGTGGGATTTCACCGCTACTCAGAACATGATTCTCATGGATATTGCGATCGATGGCCGTCAGCGCAAGGTCATCGTGCAGGCGCCCAAGAACGGCTTCTTCTACGTTCTCGACCGCATAACCGGTGAGCTGATTTCGGCAAAACCATTCACCGATATCAATTGGGCGACCGGAGTCGACATGAAGACAGGCAGACCGATAGAGACGCCGAACGCGCGCTACACCAATGGTCCGGTCCTGATCTGGGCCGGCGCGGGTGGAGCTCACAGCTGGCAGCCGATGTCATACAGCCCGGATACGAAGCTGGTCTACATTCCGGGCACGAACGCCGCGTTTCCATTCGGACCCGATCCCAATTTCAAATTCACAAGAGGACGGCAGAATTTCGCGGCCACCTTCGTTTCGCCGCCCAATGCGGCGCCTCCGCCGACGCCATCGGGATTCCTGGTCGCGTGGGACCCGGCGACAAACACGGAACGCTGGCGCGTGAAGTATCCGTCCCGTCCCGGAGGCACATTGGTTACGGGCGGCAATCTGGTGTTTGACAGTTCGCCCGATGGTCATCTGCTCGCCTACAGCGCGGACAAAGGCGAGAAACTCTGGGATGTCGCGCTCGGTCCAGGCATCGCCACGCCGGTGACGTGGCTCATCGATAGCAAACAGTACGTGGCGGTTCTGGTGGGACGAAATGGCGGCAGATTATTTACGTTCGCGCTGGACGCCAAAGAGCCGATCCCCGCGCTCCCCAGTCCGCCTCCAGGCCGGGGCCGCGGCCGGGGCGCCGGACGACAGTCCCAACAGTCCCAATAGGAGTTCAGAAAATCATGTTCATGAATCAATCGCTACGCTATTGGGGCACCGCGCTCGTTCTCCTGCCGGCGGCGGGCGCCAGCGCACAGACACACGGCAAACCCGTCGACGCAAAGATGCTGAGGAACGCTGCTTCCGACGCCACGGAGTGGGTCACCTACGGGCGAGACTATTCTGAAACCCGCTACAGCCCGCTCAGGCAAATCAACGCTTCCAACCTGTCAAGGCTCGGTCTGACGACGGTTTTCCCCATGACGGCGCTTGGCGCAATGGAAGCTACGCCTCTGGTGCACGACGGCATCATGTACGTCAGCCACAGCTATGGAATCGTGTTTGCGTTCGATCTGCACACGGGCGAGAAAATCTGGGAATACGATCCCAAAGTCGCCTACGAAGTGCAGCAGCACGGCTGTTGCGGGGTTGTCAATCGCGGTGTGGCTTTGTACCAAGGCCGGGTGTACGTCGGCGCCATGGACGGCAGGCTGATCGCACTCGACGCAAAGACCGGCAAGGTCGACTGGGAAGCGCAAACCACGCCAACGGATAACGCGTATACAAGCACCGGGGCGCCGCGGGTCATCAAAGGCAAGGTCGTCATCGGCAACGGTGGCGCCGAGTATGCGGTGCGCGGTTTTTTCAGCGCTTACGATGCGGTCACAGGCAAACTGGCGTGGAAATTTTATACCGTCCCGGGCGATCCTTCGAAGCCGGTCGAGAATCCCGCGCTCACAAAGGCAATGAAAACCTGGAACGGCGATTGGTGGAAGATGGGCGGCGGCGGAACGGTCTGGGATTCGTTCGCGTACGATCCCGCGGCGGATCTCATGTACGTCGGCACCGGCAACGGCGGGCCATGGGACCGGGATTACCGGAGTCCGGGCGGCGGAGACAATCTCTATCTTTCGTCGATCCTCGCGGTGCGTCCGGATACCGGCAAACTGGTGTGGTACTACCAGACAACGCCTGGCGATTCCTGGGACTACACGGCGGTGCAGCAGATCACGCTGCTCGACCTGAAGATCGGGGGAAGGACGCGCAAAGTCCTGGTTCAGGCGCCGAAGAACGGATTTTTTTACGTCCTCGATCGGATCACCGGCGAACTCCTCTCGGCCGAGCCTTACGGCCATATCACCTGGGCAAAAGGAATCGACATGAAGACGGGCCGTCCCATTGAGAATGAAGGGGCGCGCTATCCCGCGGGCACAGCGCAGCCGGTTTCGCCGGGACCGGGCGGGGTACACAACTGGCATCCGATGTCCTGGAATCCGGACACGGGGCTGGTGTATATTCCGGGATCGAACAGCACCATGGTTTACAGCGCGACTCCGAACTTTGCCTACAAAAAGGGTTCGTGGAATTCCGGATCGAGCATCACGGCGCCGAACCGGCCGGAGATGCCTTTTATCGGGCCGCCCGCTGTCCCGGGTCAGAACGGATTTCTTTCGGCATGGGATCCCGTGGCCAACAAGGAGCGCTGGAGGGTCACCTATGGGCCGACCTTCAACGGCGGCACGGTCACAACCGCCGGCAATCTGGTTTTCGAGGGTACAGCGGACGGACACATGGTCGCGTATAGCGCCGATAAAGGGGAGAAGCTTTGGGAGATGAATCTGCAGGAGCGCAACATGGCTTCTCCGATCACGTATGAGTTCGACGGCAAACAATACATCGCGATTCTCGGCGGACGCGCGTCGAACCCGGCTGCCGGGCTGCGCGGTGGCGCCGGAGCGGCCGGCAAAGACCAGTCGGGCCCGGGTCCGAAGCTTTTCATCTTTGCACTCGACGGCAAAAAGAGCGTGGAAGAAGCGCTTCCCCGGAAGTAGGTGGGAAGGAGGTGAAAGACGTGAACGGACTTCGAATGAAGAAGACTCTTACCGTATCTCTGACGATGGCCGTCGCGGCCGCTCTTATGGCGCAGCAGCACCCGAAAACGATCGACGACAAAGCGCTGCGCGATGCCGGCAAGACCGAGGCGACCGCGAGGGAATGGATCACCTATGGCGGTAACTACGCCGAGACGCGATTCAGCCCGCTGAAGCAGATCGACACCAGTAACGTGAGCCGTCTCGGTCTGGTATGGTCGGTCGAAACCGATTCTCCCGCCGGCGGCCGCCCCGAGGCGACGCCGCTGATGTCGAACGGGGTGATCTACACGAGCCTGGCGTGGGATGTGATCGTCGCGGTCGACGCGCGCACCGGAAAGATGAAATGGCGCTGGGACCCGGAAATTCCGAGACAGCACATTTCGCAGATCTGCTGCGGCCCGGTCAATAAAGGCGTCGCTCTGTACAAAGGCAAGGTTTACGCCGGACTGCTCGACGGCACCGTGGTGGCGCTCGATCAGGAGACCGGCAAAGTAAAATGGCGCATCAAGGACACGTTCAATGACGACACGATTCTGACGGCGGCGATCCGCATCGTCAAAGGCAAAGTCATCGTTGGATCGAGCGGCGCCGAGCAGGCCATACGCGGCTACTTCTCGGCTTACGATGCCGAGACAGGCAAACGCCTGTGGCGTTTCTACACCGTCCCCGGCGACCCCTCGAAACCCTTCGAGCAGCCCGAACTCGCGATGGCCGCGAAAACGTGGCACGGCGAATGGTGGAAGATGGGCGGCGGCGGCACGGTGTGGGACAGCATGACGTACGATCCCGCGCTCGATCTGCTCTACATCGGCGTCGGCAACGGCGGCCCCTGGTATCAGCAACTCCGCAGTCCGGGCGGCGGCGATAATCTGTTCCTCGCATGCATTCTCGCGGTCAAGCCCGACACCGGTAAGCTGGTCTGGTATTTCCAGGAAACGCCGGGCGATACCTGGGACTTCACCTCGACGCAGCCCATGATCCTCGCCGATCTCACGATCGACGGCAAACCGCGGAAAGTCATCCTGCACGCGCCGAAGAACGGCTTCTTCTATGTGCTTGATCGCGTGACCGGCGAGTTCATCCACGGCAACAAGTTCGTAAAGCGTATGACTTGGGCGTCGGGGCTCGACGCGAAGGGGCGCCCGATCGAAAACGCCGGCGCGCGTTACAAAAAGGGACCGACAATCGTATCGCCCGGGCCGCAGGGCGCCGCGAACTGGCAGGCGATGTCGTTCAGTCCGATTACGAAGCTCGCGTATTTGCCTGGTCAGGAGATTTCATACCTGTGGAATCCGGTGGACGCAACAACCTGGACCTATCGGGCCGGCGGTCTCAATACCGGAGTCGTTGGTTTCAACGGACCATTCGGCCGCGGTGGCGGACCACCCGACCCCAACAGGAACAAAGCCGCCTACACTTTGAGCCCGCACGAACCCGCTGGCGCCGCCAAAGAGCCGCAGGCCAATGGCGGCTTTCTGGTCGCTTGGGATCCGGCAGCCAATAAGGAACGCTGGCGGGTGAGTGACGCGGGCGGCATCGGGGGCGGCGGCACGGTGACGACTGCGGGAAATCTTGTGTTTCATGGGTCAACCGCTTACAACGCGGAGACCGGTAAGAAATTGTGGGAAGTGAACCTCGGCGGGACCTATTGCAACCCGATCACCTATGAACTGGACGGTAAGCAATACGTTGCGATTCTGGCGCGCGGCAATCCGAACAACCGGTTGTTTGTTTTCGCGCTCGATGGTAAGGCGCCGATTCCCCCGGTGTCGCGGTAGCAGGAGCGGAACCTAAAGCTGAATTTTCCGGCGAGAGCCTTTTTCCTGGCTTGGCGCACCTTGCCGCCCGCCGGTGGGCAGGCGGGGTTGCTGGAGATAGGCGGCGGAATAACGCGCCGCGGCGAGCATTCCGGCGGTATCCGGCAAAGCCGGGGGATCGGCGCGGGCGTCGCGAAAACGGAAGGCGGACGTCAGATCCCCAAACGTGTTTCGGCGCCACGCCGAGATGTTCGGTTCCCTCACTCCGGTGAACCGTTCGAGCAGTCGAAGGACCGAGCTGTGATCGAATCTCTGGCTGCAGACCCACCCACCCGCCCGCCGTCCAAGGCGAAATGACGATGCAGGGGACGCGGAAGCCGGCGCCGATGGGTAACCCATCGACGAATTCATCGGGGGCGCCTTCAGGCGGAACGGGCGGCGGGACGTGGTCGAAGAGACCGTCATTCTCGTCGTAGTTCAGAATGAATGCCGTTTTCGCCCAAACGTCGGGATTGGCGGCAATGGCGTCGATCTTGGCGGCCACAAAAGCCGCGCCGTCGGCAGGCATGTAATTGGGGTGCTCGGACTGATAGCTGGTTGGAATGATCCAGGAAACCGCCGGAAGCCTGTCATGTACGGCATCGTATTCGAACTGCCCTTCAGGATCGATCGTCATGCCGCGCTTGTAAAGGGACGATTCGGGACCGGCATTCTGAAAAGCCGAGAAATTCTCCAGCATGTTACATCCATAGCTGTC
>JASHSD010000875.1 GCA_030036985.1 Bryobacteraceae bacterium | reverse complement strand
GCGTTGCGGTTGGCATCCTGAACGGCCGCCGAAGCTCCATCACTGCACCGCAATATAAAAACCAGAGACCCCGCTGCCGATCTGCACAGCATAGCCATTGAAGGCGCCATTGGCATTCTCCGGTACACGGAAATTGACCTGAATGATTCCGCTGGGCTGGCCCGGAGCGTCGCCATCGTAATCCACCTCAAGCGCCTGATATCCATTCGCGGTGGAATACACAGACGTTAGAAACTGCCCCTGACTCACGTTCGTATTGATCGTGTTGTCGGTTGCCCCCGGAGAGGCCGCGCCTCCGCCCGTCATCCAGATCGCCACAATCGAGCCCGGCGCCGCGGGATTCGAATTCGAATTAATCGTGCCATCCTGATTCACCGCGAATGCGTAACCGTTCGAACCAACGAACACCTGCGGTATCGTTTGCTGCACGGGAACGGGGGAGACCGAGATCGTCCCGTTCGGGCTGGTAATCTGAAGCGTGGTCGTCTGTTCCAACGTCACCCCGCTCGGCACGATCAGATTGATCTGCGTCGGCCCCGCATAGAGCAGCGCCGCGGCCACGCCATTGAAAAGCACCTGCACGCCGCCGAGCGAGTTCGAAATCGCGCCATTGGCGACCTGCTCGGTCTGCGCCGTTGCCGGGCCGATGTTGACCCCATACAACGAGATCACTTCCCGTCCGCAAACCGCGCGCGAAACCTGCGACGCACCGTCTTCCACGATTCCGGCCAGCCGCGGCCGGGGCGTAGAGGAGGAGATCAGCAGCCAACCCGTCGGTCCGAGTGCGGCAATATTGCCTTGCGGCCTAATCGTGAACCCTACGCCCACCGATCCCGCCGGGAATGTGGCGAGCGACAAAAGGCCGGATCCGTCCGCTGAAATGCCGGCGATATATTCATTCCCCACAAGCGCGGTACCGGCCTTCGCCGGCAGCGCCGCCGTGGCCGACCCTCCTGTCAGCCAAATCGTTCCCTGGCTGTCAATGGCAACGGTCGCCACCCCCGGCCCGAAGCCCGCCCCGAAAAAGGTCCCGAAATTCAAGCCGCTTCCGTTCGCATTCAATTCCGCCACGAAGCCCACGGGTAGTGACCCGATAGTAGTTGGTTGTAATGCGCTGGACGTTACCGGAAATTTGCTGTCGGTATTTCCGGCAAGCACAACGTCGCCCGTCGTATCGAGCGCGATGGAGCTTACGAACAAGTACGTAGGGGTATAAGTGCCCCAAATCAACTGCGTGCCCGCCGATCCGATCTTGGCG
The DNA here is from genome assembly GCA_030036985.1 of Bryobacteraceae bacterium. GTDB lineage: Bacteria > Acidobacteriota > Terriglobia > Bryobacterales > Bryobacteraceae > BOG-234. Next base: position 12,988 of record JASHSD010000875.1, on the reverse strand, counting down.
ACGAATCCACCACCGTTCTCCCAAGTGCAGCCGCACTGCTGCACCCACGCGCTCGACGTGACCATCAGGTCGGTGGTGTCGGTTGTGCCGGCGACAATGACGTTCCCCGACGCATCGAGCGCAATCGCACTGGGCGATGTGTAAGCTACGGGGGCGCTGAAGAAATCCGGCGGCCCGTTAAACACAAAATTGCTGCCGCCATAAGCCGTGGAAAAAATCAGCTGGTTTCCCGCGGCCGAAATCTCCGCCACAAAAGCGGTTGTCACCCCGGGGTTCGATGCAGTCTGCAGCGCGCCCGGCGTCGTGATAAATCCGGCCGGCGTCGTGCCTGCCAGGTAGATGTTCCCCTTCGCATCCAGCGTGAGCGCCGCCACCTGCGTACCGCCGTTGCCTGCCGCCCCGAACAGCGTCGAGTAGACGATCTGCGTCAACTGCGGATTCACCTTGGCCACAAAGCCCGACCCCGTACTCCGGAGCGGCGCAACCAGCGGAAAATCGGTCGAGTTGGTCGAGCCGCCGATCACAAGGTTGCCCTGCGGATCGATCGCCGCAGCATAAGGCGTATCCTGGCCCGACCCGAAAAACGTGAAACTCGCGAGGACGTTGCCGGAACTATCCGTCTTCGTCACCCGGATATTCACCGTCGGGGAAACAATCACCGTGGCGTCGGGGGGCGAAATCTGCGTCGTCGAAACGACGTACAGGTTGCCCGATGGATCGGCAGCCAGCACATTCGCCCGATCGCCCGGATTGCCATCGGCAAGGTGAAGCGAAAATTGTTGCGGATTAATGCTCGCCGCGGCCAGCGGCGCAATTGCCAGAAATACAAATAAACGCATCGCGGCAAATCTAACCCGAAATCGCGTGCCGCGGCAGCCTCATTTGGGCAATTTAATACAAACGTCGAATCACCCTTCGGCGTGCAAAGCTTCCACCGGCGAAATCAGACTCGCGCGAATCGCCGGAACCAGCGATGCCGCAAAGCCCGAGAGGCCGAGCGCCAGGGCCGCAATCGAAATCACCGCGGGGTCATACGGATTCGTTCCATAAAGCTGATGCCCCAGCACGCGGCTTGCGGCCATCGTCAGCGGCACGCCGAGCAGCAATCCGGGAACGATCAGCCAGAGCGCGCCGCTCAGCACCAGGGCGATGATGTGACCGCGATCCGCGCCCACGGCCATGCGCACGCCGATCTCGCCCGTGCGCCGCCCCGCGTTGTAGGCGGTCACGCCATACAAACCGATCGAAGCCAGCAGGAGCGAGAGCAGTCCGAAAAGGGAAGTCAGCCGCGCGATCAGCCGCTGCTGGGTGAAATTGCCGGCGACCTGCTCTTTCATCGTGCGAATGGAAATGATCGGCATGTCCGGCGCCAGCGATGCCAGGATTTGGCGTATCTGCGCAATCGGTGGGCTGGCGCCAGGCCTGAGTTCGATAACGATGTTGCGCATGAAATGCGAACTTGGGGAAGCTTCCGGGTGTCCGGCAATCGGCAGGAAATCATGTTGCCTTTCCGGAAGAACAAAGATCGGAGCGACCGGCTTGTCGAGCGCGAAATTAAAATAACGGGCGTCTTTGGCCACGCCCACAATTTCGTACTGGCGTTCCGATCCCGGACCGTATTGCCCGAAGTGCTTTCCGATCGGATCTTCCTTGCCGATGAATTTTCGCGCAAACGCTTCGTTGATGATCGCAACGTGCCGGGATGTCTCGGTATCCTGATCGGTAATGCCGCGGCCTCGAATTATGGGGTTCCCGATGACATCGAAGTAGCCCGTCGTTGCGCGATCCCACCCGGCGACGTTATCCTCCCTGGGGCCGGGAGGCGCATGTCCGTCCACCCAGATGCTGGCGCCCCAATAGTTGTTTCCCATCGGCGAATAGATGCACAGAGCTACGGCTTTTACAGCCGGGATCGCCGCCAGCGAATCGTGGATGCGCTGGTAAAGCGGCGTGAGTTGCTCCTGTCGATACCCGGCCTGTCTTGCATCGGCGTTCACCACCAGGCGACGATCCTGGATAAATCCGAAATCCTGATTTTCCAGTCTGCGAAGGGTAGTCGTGAGCAATCCCGAGGCTGAAAGCAACGCCAGAGAGAGCGCGGCCTGGAGCATCACGAGAGCCTTTCGCGGGAATGCGCCGGTGCGCGAGCTGGAGCGGCCGGCGCCGCGAAGCGCTTCGATCGGATCCGTGCGTGCGGCCATCCATGCCGGACCGATGCCGAACGCGATTCCGGTCGCCAACGAAGCGATGCAGGCGAACAGCAGCACCGGCATCGAAGGCGATGCATGAATCGGCACGCCCGCGAGCCCGGGCTGCGCGGGGAATGCGAGATCGAGAATCACCCGCGCGCCCGCGAACGCGATTACCACGCCCGCGGCGCCGCCCAGCAGAGAGAGCAGAAGGCTTTCGGTGAGCGCTTCCTGCACGACGCGGCCTGGCTGCGCTCCCAGCGCGATACAAAGCGACGTCTGCTGCCGCCGCTCCATGCCACGCACGAGCATGAGATTGGCCACATTCGCGCATACGATCACCAGTACTAATCCGGAAACCATCAGCAGAATCCGCAGCCAGTGTTCGTATTGATCGCGCATGCCGCTGATGCCCGCGCCGCCCGGTCTCAGGTAGAGGGTCTGTTCCGGAAACAAAGCGCGGTCGTTGGCGCTCATCTCACTCCAGTGCGAGAGCAGCCACTGTTTCAGTTCCGTCCGCATCTCCAATTCGATGGATGCGGGGTTCACGCCGGGCCGGATGCGGCCGATTAGATTCAGCCAGTGTTCGTTCGGCGAAACCAGATCGGTAGCGTCGGCGCTGTGCAGCGGCAGGTAGAAATCGGGCGGAGGATCGCGCAGTTGCTCGCCGAAGAATCCCGGAGGAGTGATGCCGACAACCGTCACCGGCTTGTCGTCGAAATTGAACACACTGCCGATCACCGAGCGGTCCGACCCGTACTTCTGCTCCCATAAGCGGTAGCTCATCATCGCGACCGCCGGCACGCCTTTCCGGTCGTCTTCGGGGGCAAGGGCGCGTCCGGCATACGGCCGAATGCCGAACATGGAAAAATAATTGCCCGATACATATTCGCCCGGATAACTCTGCGCCGGTTCTGCGACGCCCGTGCGCCGGATGCCAAATAGATCTCCTCCGGCCGACGAAGCCGCCAGTTCTTCGAAGCCTTTCGTGTTGTCGCGGAGGCGTGTGTAGAGATCGTACGAAACGAGCGAGAATTCGTCCTTCTGGTTCCAGCCTCCATAAAAGCAGCAACGCGATTCTTTTCCAAGCCGATACAGTTGGCCCGGATTCACCACTGGCAGCGACTTCAGCAATACTGCGTGGGCCAAGGTGAAAATCGAAGTCGTCGCGCCGATCCCAAGCGCCAAGGTCAGCACGGTGGCAATCGTGAACGTGCGGGCCGACCGCAGCCGTCGCAGCGCCTGCCGCACATCCTGAATGACGGTTTCGACAAGAACGAATCCTCTTTGGTCCCGATAGCTTTCCTTCACCGCTTCCACCGCGCCGAACTTCAGCACCGCCTGCCGCCGCGCCTCTGCCGGCGACAAGCCGGCGCGCGCAATCTCCTCGGCCTGAAGACGCAGATGCTCCTCGATTTCGATTTGCAGCCTCTCTTCATCCCGCCGTCTGCGCGCCGGCGACAGAAGCCGATGGAAAAACCGCCTGATCGCCCTCATTTCAGATCCTCCGCTTTCACCGTGAAAAACCGCGCGATCACGGCCGCGTGCTGCTCCCACTCGCGCGTCTCGGCATCTAATTGCTTGCGACCAGCTCGCGTCAGCCGGTAATATCGGGCTTTGCGGTTGTTCTCGGAAGCGCCCCACTCGGAAGCAATCGAACCCTCCTGCTCCAGCTTCAGCAGCACTGGATATAGCGTGCCCTGATTGACATTCAGAAGCCCTCCGCTGATCTGCTCGATGCGGCGGACAATGCCGTAGCCGTGCAGCGGCCCGAGCACGTCCAGAGTCTTCAAAACCATCAGCGCCAGCGTTCCCTGCAGGACCATTGGGTTTCCCAATGGAAGAATAGCGCACTTCTATTGGGAAAGCAACAGGAGAAAACGGAGGGGAAAATCGAGCGGGCCAGGCCGGCCCGAAGGCTGGCTTGCAGGGCAAAAGCTCATAAGCGCTAAGATAAGGACCAACCTGATGCTGGCACCGCAATTGGATGGCAACCCAAATTATGCCAACCACAATAAAATGCGGTTGCGCGGCGGCGCTGACTTGTGCTTCCCGCCTTATCTTAGCGCCTATGGGCAAAAGCCCTGGCCCCACCCGGCTATTGCGGAAGCAGAGGGAGCGCGGCTACGCGATTCAGAAGTTCAGCAGCGCCTTGCGCAGTGCGTCCTCATAAGCCTGACGCGCTTCGGCGGCCTTTTCGCCGGCATCCTTCTCGTCCAGCACAGCCTTGTCCCAGACTTCCCAGTCGCGCATGGAATGGTCAGGCACAGCCAAAACCTCTTCGTTGCGAATCGCCGTGATCCAGTTCTCGACCGCTGACTTATACGCCGCCAGCAGTTGATCCAGATCCGGACTTTCGCCTGGAGCCCTCGCTTCGGTGCTCATTTGACCATTGCTCATTTCACCATCGCCCGGAAAGCCCAGAACAGGAACCCGGAAAGCATCATGGCCACCGGCAGAGTCAAGACCCAGGCCAACGCCAGGTTTTTCACTGTTGCCCATTGGAGACCCGATCTGTTCGCGGCCATGGTCCCCGCCACGCCCGACGACAGAACATGCGTCGTGCTCACCGGCAGCCCCAGCACGTCGGCCGTGCTGATCGTGAGCATTGCCGTGATTTCGGCCGCCGCTCCCTGTCCGTAGGTCAGATGATCTTTGCCGATCTTCTCGCCCACCGTGACGACGATTCGCTTCCATCCGATCATCGTCCCGAGGCCGAGCGCGATCGCCACCGCGACCTTGACCCAGGTCGGAATGAACTTCGTGGCCAGATCGATGTGTTTCTTGTAATTGGTCAGGACCGTGTTGTCATCCGCGGTGAACTGCGTGTGCCCGCTCTTCTCGACCAGCTTGATTGCTTCGCTGACCAGATACATTTCATTGCGAACGTTGCCCTGCCTGTCCGCGGGCACGTTCTTCAACATCTTGTAGCCGGCCACTTCGTTGCCGATATCGTTGATGGACTGGCGCAGAGCCAGCATGGTGTTGTCGTCGAATTTTTTGGTGCGGATGTAGTTGGTGATATCCTCGCGCGTGTCGCCCACCACGGCCGAAGGCTTCACATATTTGCTCACCACCTGCACGGTCTGTTGCGACACCGCGAGAAAGTCCGCGGTCTGCGCGGGCGTCACCGCGTGATTCAAAGCATAAGCCGTCGGAACCGTGCCGACGAGGATCAGCATGATCAATCCCATGCCTTTCTGTCCGTCATTGGAACCATGCGAGAAGCTGACGCCCGTGCAGGTCAGCCACAGCAGAGCGCGAATCCAGATCGGTGGCGGCTCGGTGCCGTGCGGCGCTTCATACAAGCGTTTGTCCTTGACAATCAGCTTCGAAACCAGCAGCAGCAGCGCCGCTACTCCGAAACCGATAATCGGCGAAACCAGCAGGGTTTCGCCAACCTTTTGGGCCTGGCCCCAATCCACGCCGCTGGTGGCCGCGCCCGCCGGCGCCATCAGCTGATTCGCAATGCCGACGCCGATGATCGAACCGACCATGGTGTGAGAACTGGATGCGGGCAGCCCGAACCACCAGGTCCCCAGATTCCAGAGGATGGCCGCGATCAACAGCGCGAAGACCATGGCGAATCCGGCGCCGCTTCCCACCTGCAGAATCAGTTCGACCGGCAGCAGCGTAATTACGGAAAACGCGACGGCGCCGTTCGACCACAGAACTCCCAGAAAATTGAAGAATCCCGACCATACCACCGCGATATGCGGCTCCATCGAATGCGTATATATAACGGTTGCCACCGCGTTGGCCGTGTCGTGGAATCCGTTCACGAATTCAAATCCCAAAGCCGTCAACAACGCTACGCCCAGAAGGATGAAGGGATAGACGGAGGTCGGATGAACCGACCCGATGTCGTTCCCGATGCTGATGCCCGTATAGATGATGCCGACTAATAATGCCGCGCCGAAGACAATCATTCCGATCATCCCAGGACTCCGGGACATCTTTTTTTCAAGGGCTGCTGAAGCCGCAGTTGCCATAAAAACTTCTTAAAACTCCTTCAGGGAGTCAGTGTAGTGGTTTTTACGTTTCGACAGATTTAACGTTGCGTGACAAAACGGTTGCGACGGCTATTCGGCGGCGGGGTAACAGCCCAGCACGCGAAGCATGTCGGCCAGTTCCCCCAAATGGCCCAACGCGTTGCGGGAGACGGTGTCGTCGGCGTGCCCGACGAAATCGAGGTAAAAAAGATACTCCCAAGGTTTTCCCCGCAGCGGTCGGGATTCGATGCGGGTCAGGTTCAGATCCCGCAAAGCGAAAACGCTGAGCGCGCGGAACAGCGCTCCGGGGATGTTTTTGGTGGTGAAGACGACTGTGGTTTTGAAGCGTTTCACGCCTTCCGGCTTCGAGTATTTTCGCCGGCGCTTCGGTTTCTCGAGAAGGAAAAAACGGGTGTAGTTCTGACGGTCGTCCTCGATCGATCTCTTGAGAATGCGCGCGCCGTAGATCCTGGCCGCGGCGGCCGACGCGATGGCTCCCGCATCCCTCATGTTCTTTTCCACCAGCATGCGGACGCTGCCTGCGGTGTCGTAGAAAGGGGTGCGTTCAATATCCGGGTTTTCCTCGAAAAAGCGCCGGCATTGATTGAGCGCCACCGGATGCGAGTAGGCGCGCCGGATCGCGTCGAAGCGAACGCCGGGCAGCGCGATCAGATTGTGCACGATGCGTACGTAAGTCTCGCCGCGGATCGCGAGATCGTATTTCAGCAGAAGATCGTAGTTTTCATGGACCGAACCATGCAAAGTGTTCTCAATCGGGATCACCGCGCAACCGCATTTTCCATTTACGACTGAGAGGAATACCTCTTCGAACGTCTCGGTGGGAACCGCGACGAGCGGCTCTCCCAGCAGTTGCGTTGCCGCCACTTGGCTGAAGGCGCCGGGAGCGCCCTGGAAAGCAGCGCGCCGGGTCAAGATTTTTCTCTCGCGGCGGCCGGCCCGTTCCAGCGGCGAGCCTGCTCGTCCGGCAGGCCGATAAGGTCGAGCACGCGATCCACGCTGGAATCCACTAGTTCCTCAATTGTCTCAGGATTATTGTAAAAACCGGGGACCGGCGGCGCCACGATGGCTCCCATCTCTGTAAGAGCCGTCATGGCTCGCAGATGCCCGAGGTGGAACGGACTCTCCCGGACCATTAAAATCAGTCTGCGCCGTTCCTTCAGAGCCACATCCGCGGCGCGGGTCAGCAGGTTGGCGGTGATACCGCAGGCGATTGCGGACATCGTGTGGATGGAACAGGGGGTTATTATCATTCCGTCGGTGGTAAAAGAACCGCTCGCGAGTGGCGCCGAGATATCGTCGATCGGCCAGGCATAATTCGCCAGGGATTTGAGGTCCGCGGCTCTTTTACCGGTCTCGAGAAACAAGGTTTTCTCACCCGAACGGCTGAGTATCAGGTGAATTTCCGCCGCCGATCGATGTAATTTCTGCAAAAGACGCAGCGCATAGATCCCGCCGCTCGCTCCGGTCACGCCAACAACGATCCTCAGCTTACCCCTCCTAAGCGACTCACGAATTTTGTTCCGAATCCGGAACAGATCCCGTCTCAATTATTGAAACACGAACAGACGGAAGCTATAATCCCTTCCAGGATCTCCGGATTGGTCTTGGCGCCCACTGTCAGCTTTATCCAGAGACAGGATCATAGCATGGAAGACGCCGGACAACGCCTGCGCAAAGCGCGGGAAAGGCTGAATTTGAAGTTCCGCGACGTGGAGCAGGCGAGTCTGGATATCGCCGCCCGCTACGGTAATCCCGAGTTCGGCATTCTCATCAGCCGTCTGTCAGATATCGAAATACAGGGCACCCTCCCTTCGCTTTATCGGCTTTACTCGCTTTGCTGTATATATCGCCTCGATCTTAACGAGGTACTCGGATGGTACGGCGTGCCGCTGCAGAGCCTGGCCGCGGACGCGGCCCGAATCCGCATCGAAAAAACCCATGGCATCGGCTTCGGCGCCGGGGAGGACACGGAAGTCGTAGTGCCGATTTCGCTCAATCCCGGCGTCGACCTGCGCCGCACTTTTTTTCTCAGCGAGGTGATTCAGCGATGGGGGAAATTGCCTCTCGCTCTGCTTGCGGGACAGGACGTGAAGCATTTTCGTTACGCCTTTGTGGGCACGGACGACTGGGCCATGCATCCTGCGATCCCGCCAGGATCGCTCCTGGTGATCGACGAAACCAAACGAAAGATCCAGAACAACGGCTGGGCAAGTCTGAATGAACGGCCGATCTATTTTCTGGAGCATCGCGATGCGTTTTACTGCCGCTGGTGCAGCGTCAGCGAGGGAACCATCAGCCTGATTTCCGACCCGGCGTCGGAAGCGCCGATCCTGAACTTCAACTTCCCGGGAGAAATCGAGGTAGTAGGTCAGGTTGTCGGGGTGGCTATGAGTCTGGATCAGGAGAAGGGACGCCGTATTCGGCCCTGATCAGTTCCAATACGACCCCGAGATCGGCGTAGAACAGCTTTCTTTCCACGTCGCGCGATTCCGGAGGCACCCAGCTGCCGTAAGGCTGGAGCCTGAGCCAGTTCGTCAGAATATCCCGGCGGTCGCCTTCGAGGCCGGAAAAATAATCCTCCAACTCCTCCTTCTGCCGCGCCAGCCCGAAGCATAACCATTCCTGAAAAACGTCGGTGTGGCTGCGCCGCAGCATGCGGTCCACTTCGTTTTCCCCGATCCTCTGGATCAGGCCGAAATGCTCATAAGCCCCTGTGTTGGCGTTGCGCAGGGATGAAAGATAAGCCAAACGGCCAAGGACGGTCGGAATTCCCGATAGCGTTCTATGCCAGGATTCGGCGATTGCGGCTTCGCGGTTCGAACTCACGATCCTTCTTTCCGGGATTGTACACCTGCGGCTCGACGCCCCACGCCAATGTATGTTTCCGAACGAAAAATCGCAAATCGGCCCGTGCGCCGTTCTGTTTAGGATATTTCTTTTCCCCAATCCCACCGTTCTCGGACCGTTCGGCGTAGACTTCAATTGTACCGATCAACATCAACAAAACAAAGGAGATTTACCATGCGCAGACTGATCGTTGTTTTGACTTTGGCTTTATCTATGCTCACCGTGGCCGGTGTGGCGACGGCGGACCCGCCCGAGTGCGGCGCAAGTTGCCCTTGGATTCGGTAGGGGATAGTGATTCCGCTGTTCAGCGGATGTTAAAATTCAAACGGTGTTTGCGCCGATTGATCCCCACGCGATCAGGGAATTTCTCCTTTCAGCCGCTGCGGCTTCGGCAGCCTGGCGGCTGATTTCACTTGGCTTGGGAGATCGATTCCGGGCAGTTCTGACGTACGTCGGGCTTCTCTCCGGAATCGAATTCGCTTTCAGCATCCTCGACAACCGTTCGGTTCCCTATTTCCTGATCTATTTTTTCATACAGCCGGTACTTTGCGTCTGCGCCGTTTATGCGGTTCGCGAGTTGTTGACGGTGATGTTCCGCGAATATCCGGGCATCAAGACGGTGGGACGATGGGCCATGTACGCCGGCATCCTTGTATCCGCCGGACTGACACTCACGATAACGAAGCTTTTCTGGCGCGTGGGCGCGGCGGGCCGCCCTAAATGGGGGCTCTTTTACCTCGGTATCGGTGAACGATCCGTTGCTGTTGCGCTCGTCGTCGTGATCGCCGCGATACTTTTCACGCTTTCCCGCTATCCTCTCCACCTGGACAAAAATACCCTCCTCACCTGCGCATTCTTCAGCGTCCTCTTCCTGAGCCAAGCCGCGCAGATCTTCGTCGCCGGCATGTCCACGCTGTTGTTCAATCACACAGCGAACTGGGTTGCCGATATCCTGATGACGCTCTGTCTCGCCGTTTGGGCTATGCTGTTGCGGCCCGAAAAAGCTCCGGTTGCGCGTGTGTCCTTCCCCAGCCCCGCGGAAGACGATCTGCTGCGCCAACTGGACGCGTTTAATAAACTGCTCACCCGCGCGACAGGACGGTAATAAGACCTTAAATTTGGAGAATGCTTGCAAATGTTCCTTAACGCTGGTATTCTCAACTCAACAATAGCGGTAAAAAAGAATCCATTATGTATCTCTTAACCGTTTGCACACTTTTCATGATCGCGCTGGCAGCTGTGGCGTGGCAGGTTTTCTCGTGGACTCGCGTTCCCGCCGGCGGCAAAGCGCTTATGCCGCCCGGTCTCTCCGTCGACCGGTATCGCCCCATGCTGCGATTGCTGGACGACGAGGATCTGGAGTTTGTCCCGGCGAAGGGAAATTTACGCCGCGACCTGCGCAGCTTGCGCAGGAAATTGTTCCGCCGCTACCTGCGCTGCATGGCGCGGGATTACGCTTTGCTGCTGGCGGGAATTCGCGCGGTCATGGTGCAATCGGGTGTTGACCGCCCCGATCTGGCGCGAGCGCTGGCGAAAAACCGCATGCTGTTCGCTTTCGGCCTGTACCGAGTCGAGTTGCGTCTCGCGCTCCACGCGGTTGGCGTAGGCAAGGTGGATATCTCCGGGTTGGTCGATGCGCTGGAAACTCTGCGGGCGCAGGTCAGCGTGCTCGCGGCGGCCCCTTCGGCTGCTTAAACCTGCTTAATTAAACTTGGGCCGACGAGCTTCTTCTTCGGCAATGCTCGCTGGCATACCGGTCTTCCACGAGCGATAGCGTAGCTGCACGCCCAGTCGTTCCCGAATTTTCGTTCCGTCCACTCTGCGCCCCGCAATCGATGGATTGGAGCCGGTGAGCGGTAAACCGGAAATTCCCAACCGCTCGGCGCACCAAGCCGCGATTTCCGCTGTCGAACACGGCTCGTCGTCGGCCACCGGCCACGCGCCTTCGAGATCGGAATAAACCCCGGCTTCGACGATCGCCGCGAGATCTTCGACATGAATCCGGCTCACCACCCCTGAACCCACGCCTCGAGGTATTTTGCCTTCGCGGATTGCCGCATGGACGCCGCGTCCCGGGCCATAAATCGCCGCAGCCCTCAGAATCAGGACACTCGGGGCCAACTCTGCCACCCGCCGTTCTTCTTCAAGCCTTCTTCTTCCGCGTTCGTCGCCTGGCGCAGCCGGAGTTTTTTCGTCCACAGCCGGCTGATCGCCATAAACTCCGGTCGAGGAGACGTAAACGATGCGCCGCGGCTCCAGTGCTTCGATTTTCGCCCGCAATTCCGCGTTTTCCGGTTCGGGCAGAGGCGGGATCAGAAGCACCAGCGCCGCGCCGCGGGGCAGCGAAGACCAGTCGGCGAATTCGCAAAGAGTGATTCCGGCCTCGGCCGGCTCGCGGAATCTTCCGATGCCCCGCACCGCCGCAAACGCGCGCTCGCCCCGCCGTAAAAGGCGCCACGCGAGTCTTTGGCCGGTGAATCCCAGCCCCAGAATAATCACCACCACCACTGCCTATTTTCCAGCACGGACGCTATACTGCGCTTGGGATGCCCACCACGCCTTCGTCAACCGCTGTGTTGCCTCCGGGAATTTTTCGCGAATACGACATTCGCGGAATCGCCGATACCGAACTGCCCGACGCCGGTATCCGCGCTCTCGGCCAGGCCATCGGGACGTATCTGATTCGCCGCGGCTCGCCCAATGCCAATCTCGCGCGGGACTGCCGGCTGAGTTCCGATCGCCTGCATGACGCGCTGCTCCAGGGGCTGCTCGCGGCCGGCTGCGAGGTCACCGATCTGGGCATCGTCCCCACCCCGCTGCTCTATTATTCGGTCTTTCATCTCAAGGCCGACGGCGGCGTCATGATCACCGGCAGCCACAATCCCTCCGATTACAACGGCTTCAAGATCATGCGCGGCAAGAGCACCATCCACGGCGAGGAGATTCAGAAGATCCGGGCGTTGCTTGAGAGCGGCGATTTTGAAATCGGTTCCGGCGTCCTCACCGGCTACGATATCGTAACTCCGTATGTGGATGAAATCGCGTCTCAGTTCCAACTGCCGCGGCGCGTCAAGGTGGTCTCGGACGCCGGCAACGGCACGGCCGGTCCGGTGATCCGGCGGCTGCTGCAGAAGCTGAACTGCGATTCGATCGAGTTGTTTTTCGAAATGGATGGTCGCTTCCCGCATCATCATCCCGATCCCACGCAACCTGAGAATCTGCGGCATCTTGTCAACCGGGTCGTGGCGGAGCAGGCGGAAGTCGGGCTGGCCTTCGATGGCGATTCCGACCGCCTCGGGGCTGTCGACGAACGCGGCACGATTCTTTACGGCGATCAGCTGATGATTATATATTCCCGCGAAATTCTTTCGCGCAAGCCGGGGGCAAAGGTAATCGGCGAAGTGAAGTCGTCGCAACACATGTACGACGAGATCCGGCGGCAGGGCGGCGAAGCGATCATGTGGAAGACCGGGCATTCGCTGATCAAGGCGCATATGCAGGAGACCGGCGCCGAACTGGCGGGTGAGATGAGCGGGCACATGTTCTTCGCCGATCGCTATTACGGTTTCGACGACGCGCTCTACGCCGCGTGCCGTCTGCTGGAAATCGTGGCCGCTTCGGACAAGCCTCTGTCTGCGCAACTGAGCGGACTGCCGCTTTCGGTTGCCACACCGGAGATTCGCATCGATTGCCCGGACGACCGGAAGTTCGCGATCGTAAATGCTGTGCTGGCGAAGTTCCAGCCGCATTACGACGTGATTGCGATCGACGGCGCCAGAATCAATTTCGGCAAGGGCTGGGGATTGGTGCGGGCGTCGAACACGCAGCCGGTCTTGGTGTTGCGCTTCGAGGCGCAGTCGAAGGAGTTGCTGTCGGAGTATCGCAAACTGGTTGAGGACGCCGTGATGGAGGCGTCCCGCCAGTCGTAGCACTGGTGTC
>JASHSD010000077.1 GCA_030036985.1 Bryobacteraceae bacterium | reverse complement strand
CTTGGCTTACAAAGCATCCCCGCTTCGTCAGTCACTTTGTGCCCACGAGTTCCAGCTGGCTGAACCTCGTCGAGCGCTGGTTCGGTGAGTTGACCAGCAAGAGGATACGTCGCGACTCATTTCAGAGCGTGCCCGATCTGAAACAGGCTATTGACGAGTTCATCGCCGTCTGGAATGAGAAACCAACACCGTTCATCTGGACGGCAACGGTTGAATCGATCGTTGAAAAACTGTCACGCTGCAAACAAACTCTGGAAAAGATTCTGCCCGGCTGCACATCACCACGGTCGCGGAAATCAAAAACCGCCCCGAAACAATAGTCCAGTTATTTATTGGACACTACACTACACTAGTCTAAAGGCGGACGCGGTTATTTACAATCGCGTTACAGAATCGACGGGACGAGAGCCGAGTGCATGAAATCAGAGCGACGGTACCGGTCGAGCGCAGCGCCGCCATCGCGCGCCTGGCGCTCGATCAGGGCATTCAGAACGTCAGCATCTACGAGATTTTCGTGCACGGGGCCGAGACGTGCAAACATGTGGTGAGCGTGGAGGTCTCGACTCCGAAGGCCGACGATTTCATTGACGCAGTGCTCGCGTCACCGCATTTCGATCGAAAGGATTGCTCGCTTTCTTCACGGCAACTGCGCGCGGTCGTCAACTCCCAAAGCCTGGCCGACCTCACCTACCCGATGGTCGAACCCGCGCCGGACGTGATCGAAGACCTGTGGCAGCTGAGCTTTGTCACGCCCAGTTACGCCGGACGGGCCGCCGGAGGCGCCATCCTGATGGCGGCTGGAGTGGTTCACAACAGCCCCGTCGAGATTGTCGTGGCCGCGCTCATCTTACCCTTTCTCGCGCAGGTGCTGGGAGTCGGCTTCGGGGTTTGGGCCGGCGACTGGGGTTTGGCTCGACGGGGCGCCCTCGCCGTGCTGACCAGCGCTGTTTTGGCATACTGCATGGGGCTTCTGGTGGCCTCGCTGACCGGCGGACCTGTCCGGTTCCACGAATTCCAGAGTCCGCTCGCGAGTTTCGCCATCTCGGGGGTTATCGGAGCGGCGGCGGGCTTGTCCGAGGCGGACGATGTCGGCCGGCGCTATATGATCGGCGTGGCCGCGGCGGTTCAATTCTCGATTTTTCCTTCGTGGTTCGGAACCGCCACCATTCTGGGCGTTCCCGGGCGTGACATCGTCCTGACCCGCGTGGCGAGTTTCGCGATCAACCTGGTGACGATGCCGGTCGCGGCCATGATCGCTTACGCGGTGGTTGGTTCGCGGCGGAGCCGATTTCAACGAGTGGCTCACAGATCCCGATTCACGCGGTCAGGAACGGGACAGATTGGCGGACGATCTCGTCCAGAACGTCCATGAGAGCGTGGTCCGAATCGAGTTCGATCAGGCGGGCGTTGGCGTGCGCGGCCGCGAACCTTCGCGAGTTCTCGACAGGCACAACCTCGTCGTTCACGCCGTGGAGAATCAGCGCCGGCTGCGTGAATCCGGGGACGGGCGGATACCGCATCGAATCCTCGATCAGGCCGTAGTGAACGCTGCGCATGGTCCCGGTGCCATGGTGAAAAACTTCGAGACCGGTTTTCTCTTTCCATCTCGGCGCGAAGCCGAGCGCGGGGGCGAGCAGAACCATGCGCGAAATTTCCGGATGCCCCACGGCGTATAACGCGGCAAGATAACCGCCCATGCTCGAGCCGATCAGACGTGCCGGTTCGCCGTGAAGCAGTTCTTCCACGACCTCGAGCTGACCGGAAATGGTCAGGTGTTCGAAATCGCCGGCATCGAGCGCCGGGACTTCCAGATCAGGCAACGCGGATTGAAACGCCCGCGCCTTGGCGGATTGCGGACTCGAAGCGAAGCCGTGCAGATAGACGAATCTCATGCGTTTCAGTTGCCGATGTACTTCGCGTAGATGCCGCGCGCGATGCCCACGTCCGTCGTGCCTTTTATGATCGCGCGGCCGTCCGGAAAGACCGTGATCTCGTGAGCGCCGCCGGTGAAACGCAGCGCGAATTGGTTGGCGCGCACGGCGCCGAGGCCATCGAGCCGCGCCGCGAGCTCGGTCAGATCGAGCGGCCGTCGGCGTTCGTGAATCTGTACGGCGTTGCGTCCGCACAGACTGACCGGCGCGCGCCGGCCGTGCAGGTAAACGAAATCGCGTCGGGCGCAGCATGGGCAATCCCGATCCCGCGCAGGCATAGCGGTTTCGCGAATGGGGCCGTTCCACAGATCGGCGGAGAAGATTTTGCGGCGCACAGCCGCGCCACGCCCGCTCAGAATTTTGAGCGCTTCCATCGCCTGAATCGACCCGATCACGCTGGTGATGGCGCCCAGAACGCCGGCCGTCTCGCAGGTCGGCTGCACTCCGCCCGGCGGCTCGGGATAGACGCAGCGGAAACAGGCCGAATCGTTCGGCAACACCGGCATCGCAATCCCGTAGCCTCCAACCGCCGCGCCGTAGATCCACGCCACGCCCTCGCGCACCGCGTAATCGTTGATCAGAAACCGTGTCTCGAAATTATCGGTGCCGTCCAGAATCACTCCCGCGCGGTCCAGCAGGTCGGGCGCGTTCTCCGGATTCAGATCGGAAACGCAGGCCTCGATGCTCACCCCCGAGTTCGCTTCGAGCAGATGCCGGCGCGCCGCTTCGGCCTTCGGCAGCCCCTCGCGCGCGTCGGATTCCGTATAGAGCAACTGGCGCTGAAGATTGCTTTCTTCGACGTAATCCCGATCGATGAGCCGAAGCGTGCCCACCCCGGCGCGTGCGAGCAGAGAGGCCTGCACCGTTCCCAACGCGCCGCAGCCGACGATGGCCGCGGTTGCGGCCCCGAGAATTTCCTGCCCTTCCGCTCCCAGCGGAGCGAAGCGAATCTGTCGGCTGAAGCGCTCCGAAGAGGACGACACCTGCTTTGTTTTTCCCTGTGTTATTTTCACATCCCTGGGGGCCTTCACCGCTGATAGGATGAAACAGGTGCGGCGCCGCTATGCCTCGGCCATCCTCTGCGTCTTATTCGTCGGCAGCGGAGTCACGCGAGCGCACGCACAGGCGCCGGCCGGCGCGGAATTCGACGGCCGCCCGATTGCCTCGGTCGCCTTCGATCCTCCGGAGCAGCCGCTCGATCCCACTGAACTGAATCGGCTCCTGCCCATAAAATCCGGCGAGCCTTATTCGGCGGCCAATATTCGCGACGCTATCGAACGCCTCTACGCAACGGGCCGATATCAGGACATTCAGGTCGACGCCGAACCGGCCGACGGCGCCGTGCGCATCCGCTTCATCACCAAAAACAGCTGGTTCATCGGAAAGGTAACGGTGGACGAAGATTTCGCCGAGCCTCCCAACGCGGGTCAGATCGTAAACGCGGCGCGGCTCCAGGTGGGCGATCCGTTCGATATGGCGCAGATTACCGCGGCGGTCGAGAACATCCGAAAACTTCTCGTGCAGGACGGCTATTTCGAACCCGTGATCGAGCCGAAACTGGATTACGACGACGCCTTCCAGCAGGTGAATGTAACCTTCTCGGTGAAAACCGGGAAACGCGCGCGCTATCTGCCGCCGCAGGTTTCCGGCGACACCTCGGTCCTGAGCGCGGACGCCATCGCGAAGGCCACGCATTGGCATCGATTCCTGCTGCCCGGATATCGCGGCATCACATCGACGCGCACGCGCGACGGCGTCACCAAGGTGCGGCTCAAGTACCAAAACGCCAATCGCCT
>JASHSD010000874.1 GCA_030036985.1 Bryobacteraceae bacterium | reverse complement strand
ATGTAAGCTGAACACTGCCGGGACCTGATTCTTATCGCTGATAAGCGCGACTTGGTATAAAATCGCGGTTCGGCTTATGCGCGTTCGGCTTATGAGCCGCCTATGAGCAAGGATGGCTGAAGACGTCTTTGAACGTCCCGAACCGGCGGACGAAATCCACGTCGTCTGGGTCAATGCCGGGCTGAGCTGCGATGGCGACACAATCGCCATGACCGCGGCCACTCAGCCGAGCATCGAAGATCTCGTCCGCGGAGCGTGGCCTTTCATACCCAGGATCATACTCCACAACCAGTTCCTCGCTTACGAAAACGGCGCCAAGTTTCTCGCGCCTTTCCATGCGGCCGCTGCGGGCTTACTGGGTTCTTTCATCCTTGTCGTGGAGGGATCGATTCCCGACGAAAGTAATAAGACTTGGGGTTATTGGGCCGCATTGGGAACGGACGGGGAAACAGGGCAGCCAATTACCACCTGCGAATGGATCGACCGGCTGGCGCCGAAAGCATGGGCCGTTCTGGCGGCGGGAACGTGCGCCACCTACGGCGGCATCCATGCGATGGAAGGCAATCCGACCGGCTGTATGGGTCTGGCCGATTACCTCGGCTGGAACTGGAAATCGAAAGCCGGCATCCCGCTGGTGTGTCTTCCTGGCTGTCCGGTGCAGCCCGACAACTTCACCGAAACCCTGCTCTATCTTCTGCACATGGCGGCGAACCGTGCGCCGATGATTCCGCTCGACGAAGCTCTTCGGCCCACCTGGCTTTTCGGTCCGACCGTCCATGAGGGGTGCGATCGTGGCGGCTATTACGAACAGGCCGAATTCGCCGAAGAATACGGATCGCGCGCCTGCATCGTGCGGCTTGGATGCTGGGGGCCGGTGGTGCAGTGCAACGTGGGGAAGCGAGGCTGGATGGCGGGGATGGGCGGCTGCCCGAACGTCGGCGGCATCTGCATCGGCTGCACCATGCCCGGGTTCCCGGACAAGTTCATGCCGTTCATGAATCAGCCGCCGGGATCGATGCTCTCTTCGAACGCCGTGATGACCTATGGGCGCGCCATTCACGCCCTGCGGCGCTTCACCCAGGCGTCGCTGAATCGCGAACCCGAGTGGCGGGGTCGCCGGAGTTGAGTTTTCATGCGGGTTCCGAATATCTCGGGAATCGGAGAAGCAGAATCGGTGCTGGCGGAACTCGCGGCCGTGTTTTTCCAGGGGTCGCCCGCCCTGGTGATCAACGCGGACGCGCGCCCCGCGGGCCAAGGGGAGCCTGAGCCGAGCGTCGAGGCGCGATACGGCGCCGCGGATCGATATAAGCTTCTGCTGGATCAGATTCCGGCGGTGGTTTTCATGGCCTACCTTGACGGGGGCATCGGCGAAGCCTGGGTGAGCCCGCAGATCGAAGCCACCTTGGGATTTTCACAGCGCGAATGGCTGGAGGATCCGGTTCTCTGGTACCGGCAGATCCACGAAAGCGACAAGGACCGCTGGAGCGCCGAAGCGGCCGGGATGTTTCTGTCGGGCAAGCCGTTGCGGTCGTCCTACCGCGTCCGCGCGCGCGATGGCCGCGTGATCTGGTTCCATTGCGAAGCGCGCCTGGTCCGCCGCGAAGACGGGCAGCCCTGGTTCATCCACGGCGTGGGTTTCGATATTACGGAACTCAAGCTTGCGCAGGAGGAACTGCGCGAGGAACGTAACGTTGTCTCGGCGATATTCGATACGGTCGGCGCGCTCATCGTGGTTACCGACCGCAAAGGCCGAATTGTTCGCTTCAACCGCGCCAGCGAGCGCATGACCGGTTGTTCCCAGGAAAATGCGCGCGGCCGATTCTTCTGGGACTTCTTCCTAGTCGAAGATACCGACAGGTTGAGAACCATCTTCCGGGATCTCATCGATAAACAGACGCCGATCGAATATCAGACCTGGCGGGTGAATGCCCAGCGGCTGAATCCGGAAGCAGACCGCAGAACCATCGCCTGGTCGGCGGCCGTTTTGTCCGAGACGATGCAGATGCCCACCTGCGTTATCGCTTCCGGTATCGACGTGACCGAGCAGCGGCGCGCGCAGAGCAGATTCGAGAACCTGCTGGAATCCGCGCCGGACGCCATGGTGGTGGTGGATCAACGCGGAAAAATCGTTCTCGTCAACGCGCAGGTGGAAAAGCTGTTTGGCTATGAACGCCGGGAACTGCTGGGCGAGGAGATCGAGAAACTGGTCCCGGATCGTCTGCGCGGCAACCATCCGGGTTATCGCGGAGGCTTTCTGTCGCGGCCGCGTGTGCGGCCCATGGGCGCCGGACTCGATCTGTACGGGTTGCACAGGAACGGCCATGAATTCCCAGTCGAGATCAGCCTCAGTCCTCTTGAGACCGAAGAGGGCGTGCTGGTATCGAGCGCGATTCGCGACATAAGCGAGCGCAAGAAACTGGAGCAGACGATTCTCGAAATCGGCGAGATGGAACGCCGGCGGATCGGGCAGGATCTGCACGACGGTCTCGGCCAGCATCTCACCGGCGTTGCGTTCATGGGCAAAGCGCTGGCGGACCGGTTGACCGAAGCCGGACTGCCCGAAGCGGCTGAGGCGGCCAGAATCGTGACGCTGCTGAACGAATCCGTGCGTATGACGCGCGAACTGGCTCGCGGCCTGCTGCCGGTAACGCCAGGCGAACGAGGCCTTGTCTCCGCGCTCGAACATTGGGCGGCCGATATGCGGGATCTTTTCCGCATCGACTGCGCGTTCAAATGCGCCGATCCGGTTTTCTTTCGCAGCGACGCGCTCGCGGACCATCTTTACCGCCTGGCGCAGGAGGCGGTCACCAACGCGATTCGCCATGGCCACGCGCGAAAAATTGCCATCGAACTGAAAGCGCTGAACCGGCGCGGCACGCTCAGCATCAGCGACGACGGCCGCGGTTTCGAACTTGTTCCCGGCGAGCACATGGGCCTGGGGTTGCGCACGATGAATTATCGCGCCAGAATGATCGGCGGGTCGCTGAGTGTGCAGTCCGCTAAGAATGCAGGGACGGTAGTCCGGTGTTTGTTCCCATTGACGGAGAGCCATAAGGAGGGACCGGATGGCAGGTGAAGCCGCCGCGCCGCGCGCCGCTAAAGCCAGGATTCTTATCGTGGACGATCACCCGATCATGCGTCAGGGGCTGGCGCTGCTGATCGACCGGGAGCACGATCTGGAGGTCTGCGGCGATGCCGAGGAGGCGAATGCGGCGTTGCGGCTGGT
>JASHSD010000873.1 GCA_030036985.1 Bryobacteraceae bacterium | reverse complement strand
ATGCGCATTATGCCATGACGATCCCTCGAGCGGCGCTCCTTCGCTCCGCGGCCTCTCGGTCAATGGCGGGAATTTCTCCGGCGCGAGCATGATCTCCGCTCTCACGCGCCACGGTCCTGCGATGCTCGACAAGATGCGCGAGAAGCATGTCAAGTGGCCGCACTTCTCCAGTGAGGATATGTCCGCCCTGATTGCCTGGTTGAATACGCAAGGAGGCGGGAGTGGACGATAGTTCCGGGGAGGTTATCGAGAAACGCCCCGTTTTGTGGTTTCTCACTGCCCACTGGGCCAGCGTACTTGGCTCCGCGCTCGTGACCATCGCGGGTTGTTCGTGGTTGTTTCTGATCGTTCTGCACGCCGGCGGCGGCAGGGCCGCCTCCAACCCTTATCTCGGCATTCTGATTTTTCTGGTCATCCCGGCGGTGTTTTTCGCGGGCCTGATTCTCATCCCGATCGGCGTCTGGCTTTCCCGCCGGCGCATTGGGCTCGGGCTCGGAACCGCGCACAACCGCCGCGCCACATTCCAGCGCCTGGCATGGTTTTTCGGAATCATGACCGTGGTGAATCTCGCGATCGCGAGCCAGTTGACGTATCGTGGCGTCACCTACATGGAAAATACTCAGTTCTGCGGTCAGAGCTGTCATATCATGAAGCCACAGTTCATCGCGAACCATGCGAGCGTGCATCGAAGTGTCGCGTGCGTGGATTGTCATGTTGTTCCGGGCGCCGGCGGCTTTATCCGGGCGAAAATGAACGGTACGCGTCAGCTCGTCGAAGTCGCTCTGAACAGCTATCCCAGGCCCGTTCCGCCGGCCCTGCAGTCGAATGAACTCGCGCCCTCAGGCGAAACCTGCGAGCAGTGCCACGCGAGAGGTCTCGACATCGGCTCCAGACTGATCGTTCGTTCGAAGTTCAAGGACGATGAAATGAACACGCCAACCTGGACCGTCCTGATGATGAATGTTGGCGGTGGAAACGCCGGGGGCATTCATGGCGCTCACATGGGACCCGGAGTTGAGATCCGGTATCGCGCCACGGATCGCACGCGTCAGACGATTCCCTGGGTTGAATATCGGAACACCGGAACCGGCGCAACCCGCACCTACGCCGTTCCCGGAGCCAAACCCGCAACCGGTCCGGAATTCGTCATGGAATGCGCCGACTGCCACAATCGGGCCGGGCACGATTTCGAGCAGCCCGATCAGGCAGTAGAGGGTGCGCTGGCCGCCGGCCGCATCCCCATAGGCCTGCCATTTGCTCACAAGGTGGCTATCGAAATCCTCAGTGCCGATTACCTTAGCGACGAAGACGCAATCCGAAAAATCCCCACAGCATTCGCCGCCTTCTATGCGCAGAAGTATCCCGATATCGCCGCGAAACGTCACGCCGACATAGAGAGCGCGGGCGAAACGATCGCATCCCTCTATACCAACAACGTATTTCCCGATCTCGGAGTGAAGTGGGGCACTTACAAGACCAACCTCGGCCATACCGACAACGCAGGCTGCTTCCGCTGCCATGACGAAGCGCACGCAACTCCGGAGAAGAAGACCATAACGCAGGATTGCTCCACCTGCCACAATCCGATAGCCGTCGACGAGACCTCGCCCGCTGTGCTGAAAGCTCTCGGCCTTGATCAAACCCTCTCTAAGCGCCTGAAACAGTAGCCGGCCGCGCCGCGCGGCTGTAAGCCACGGGTACTGATTCCCGCGCCATAGGACGCAGGTCCATCGACTCGTTTCCCATAAAGGCCTTCAGGGCCCGATCGAAGCCGGAACGAGATCCTCTGTTACCGCGGAGGCAGCCCGACGTCACCACGCCAATCTCGTATTGATTGGCCAGCGAATACTACCGCATTTTCACGGCAGATTGCGCATTCATGTTTACGTTTTGTTGTGATGCCCCCTGCCCGCATCTGACGCGAGGCTGACGTTGCATTACAACTCCCCAGCCTTTGCCCGGGTCACGGATCGCGGCGTTACTCTCCTGCCAGTGTGACGCGGCATTGAGGCGGAACTTGCGCCGGACCTCCGCGTGTCAAAGTGGTCCCAAATTTCAGGTGAAAGACGCGGCCCGTGAGAAAATGAGACTGGCCTTGATTATTCCCGAAGTCCGTGCTTCTGCATTTTGTATCGCAGCGCATCGCGGCCCATCCGCAAAGTCCGGGCCGCCTGCGACTGGTTCCCGTTAGCCCGTGCAAGCGCATCGACAATCAGCCGCTTCTCGTGTTCCGCGAACGTATCCTCGTCGGGCACAGCCGCGGACACGGAGCCGTCGCCGGGCCTCTGCGGCGATCGCAGATACTCCGGCAGATCCTGCACGTCGATCGTGTCCGACAGCGACATCATCGCGCCGTGCCCGAGCACGTTCTCCAATTCCCGGATGTTCCCCGGCCAGTTATGGCGCGCCAGCAGGATATGCGCTCTCTGCGTCAACCCGTGAATCTCCTTGCGGAACTGCTTCGAGAACCGATCCAGAAAGTACTTCGTCAGCAGAGCAATATCTTCTTTTCGTTCCGTCAGGGAGGGGACGCGGATCTCCACCATCGATAACCGGTAAAACAAGTCCTCGCGAAAACGCTTCTCCGCGATCGCCGCACGCAGGTCCTGATTGGTCGCCGCAACTACATGTACGTCCACCTTGCGTGGTGCGAGCGAACCAACCCGCAGCACTTCCTGATTCTGCAATGTCCGCAGCAGCTTCGCCTGCGTCGCCAGCGGCATGTCCCCGATTTCATCGAGAAAGATCGTCCCCCGGTCCGCATACTCGAACAATCCCATTTTGTCGTGGTTGGCGCCCGTGAAGGATCCGCGGACGTGCCCGAACAGTTCGCTCTCGAACAACGTCTCAACTACCGCTGAGCAGTTCAGGACCACAAACCGTCCACTTGCCACGGGACTCAGATTGTGCAACGCACGTGCGGCCAGATCTTTGCCGGCGCCGGTTTGTCCGGTCAGCAGCACCGTCCGGAAATGTGGTGCAATCCGGCGGACCCGAGAAAACAGTTCCCAAATCGCAGGACTCCGCCCGATCATGCCTTCAAACTTGGCTGTCTCGACCATTTCCTGGTCGACCGCCATCAATTTCTGCCGGCGCTGCTGTTCCTCCATAAGCTTCCCGATTCGTTCCCTCAGCGCCGCAATCGGAACGGGCTTATTCAGGTAATCGGAGGCGCCACGACGAATAGCATCCACAGCCGTCTCCGACGCGTAATGAGCCGTCATCAAAATGACATCGATCGCCGGATCGAACTCGATGATGCGATCAAGGACGTCCAGACCGGTCAAACCGGGCATGACAAGGTCGGTCAATACGATCTGCGGATGCTCCCGAAACACGAGCTCAATCCCCTCCTCCGGATCCTGAGCCGTGAGGATGAGTAGTCCGGGGCGCGCGAGAGCAGTTGACAGCAGTTCCAGGCTGCCACAGTTATCATCGATAACCACAATGGAAACGGCGGGTTGCATTGCCTGCGCGGGACTCATTTTTCCTCTCCGAGAAACTGACCGATCCGGCGCCGCAGATCCGCCATCTTCACCGGCTTGCTGATGAAAGCCGTAAATCCGGACGCGATGGCGCGTTCGGCATCCCCCGTCATCGCACTGGCGGTCAGCGCAATGATCGGGGTGCTCACGTAGCGTGGCTCGGCGCGAAGCCGGCTAAGCACGCCGAAACCGTCCGTATGCGGCATATACAGATCGAGAATGACGAGATCCGCCGGCTTTTCCAGCGCGCGCTCAATCGCCTCTCGGCCGTCGCGCGCCTCGACGATGGCATACCCGGCCGCCGAAAGCACGGTACAGATCAGTTCGCGGCTCGTATCACGATCTTCAGCGATCAAAATGGTTTTTACCATGTGATTTCGACAGTTTTAAATCGTTGAAAAACGGCCCGGAACATGCCTCCGCAGCGCGTTCAGCAGATCTTCCTTCCTAAGCGGTTTCTGGAGGTACTCCGTGGCTTGATATTCGAGCGCCGCGAAGCTTTGGTCGATCACGGAAATTACCAGCACCGGAATTCCGCTGGTTTCGGCCGTCGCGCGCAACTCCCTCAGCAAACGCCAGCCGCTCTTGACAGGCATCAGCAGATCCAGCGTAATCGCATCGGGCTTGATCTCCTTTGCGAGCCGGATGCCTTCATCGGCGGTCGTCGCGAATATGGTGCGGACGCCAATCGGCTCGAGGTAACCCGCCAGGAGTTCTCTGGCGCCAGGTTCATCATCGATCACCAGCACAAGCGGCGGTGTCGTGTCCCCGGCGGGAACCGTGAAGCTGAACCTGCTTCCTTTGCCCGGCTCGCTATCGAGGGTGATGACGCCCCCATGCATTTCGACGAAGCTCTTTACGATCGCGAGCCCGAGGCCGGTGCCCTCGCGCACGCCCCGAGTCGTAGAACCTACCTGCCGGAACTTGTCGAATACCGCATCGTGATCCTCGGGCGCTATCCCGATACCAGTGTCCACAATGCTGAAGCAAGCCATACCCTCACTTGCTTGACACCTCTCCACCCACACGTTTCCGTTTTCCGGCGTGAATTTGACGGCGTTGCTGAGAAGATTGCTGACGATCTCCCGGAATCTGGTCCGGTCCGCATGCACAATTGTCTCTTTTGTCAGACGGCTCTCCATGTGGACTCCCCGCGATTCCGCTATCGGACGGATGCCGTTCAATACATCGGCAATTGCCCTGGTCGCGTCGAACGACTCGCGGTGCAGCTCCATCTGTCCCGATTCGATCTTGCTCAGATCCAGAATGTCGTTGATCAGTTCCAGCAGATGTTGCGAATCCTGGTGCACGTGATCCACGAACCGCTTCTGCTTGTCATTGAGCGGCCCTTTGAGCTCCTCCCGGAGCAGTTCTGTAAATCCGATGATCGTGTGGAGCGGTGTGCGCAACTCATGACTCATGCTCGCCAGGAACTCGCTCTTAAGCCGGTTCACCCGATCCAGCTCGCGGTTCTGCCGCTCCAGTTGTCGATTGGCCGCCTCGACCGCCTCTTCCGCTTTTCTTTTTGCGGTGACGTCACGAATAATCGCTGTCACGCGAAAGGAATCGTCGATTCGAACCGGGCTCAGACTGATCTCTACAGGAAAATTCGAGCCATCCTTGCGGCGAGCCAGAAGGACCAATCCGAAACCCATTGGCCGTTTAACAGGGTTCGCCCAGTACGTCGCCCTGTGTTCGCTGTGACGATGTCGTCGGTTTTCCGGAATGAGTTCCTCGACGGGCTTCCCGAGCAGTTCCTCGCGGGTGTAGCCGAAAATATCTTCGGCCGCCGCATTGACCAGCACGATTCGGCCTTCGTGGTCCACTTCGATAATTGCGTCCGGCGCCGCCTCGAGCAGTTCTCGAAAACGGCTCTCCGCCTTGATCCGCATATTCGCGTCGCGTTCGGTCTGTGCCATCCGGGTCATATCCGTCGCCATCAGAACCTGCCCGCCGTTCGGCAGCGGCGCGTTTCTGAGTTCCAGATCAACAACATGGCCATCCTTCACACGTGCGGAAAGCATTACACGGCCGGCAGGATCGGCCTGACGCCATTCGCCGCCAAACCCGAGCTCCGGCGGCAGTGGTTTTCCCGCTGTCTCCTGCTCGTCCCACCCCAGAAGATTCTTTGCCGCGGCGCTCCAGAAATTCACTTGTCCCGAAGAATTCAGTCCGATAATTGCCGCCGGCGAGATCCTCACCAGAGTCTCCAGAACGATATCCGGCTTTTCGTTTTTCATCTCGCCCATTATGGCGCGCAATGCTGCTCTGGCTCCGAGCCATCGAACCAGGCATCATCTGGAGCACGCCAGTGTCCGATCGGAAGGGCCGTGGAAATCAACGTGTCGGCGCGGGCATCCAGCCTCGCCCTGTGGATTCTGACGCAGTCCTGCGCGGTTACGCGCAGGAATCCCACGCAGACGGCTGGATCCGATAGCGTTCTTCATAGTCTGATCACCACCTTCCGGAAGGAGAGGATTCCGGATAACAGCTCCAACGTTCTATTTCGTTCCAGGGGCGGCGGTTTCTGGCGGTAGTCCGCCCCATCCTCCGCCGAGCGCCTCAATCAATTGGACTGCCGCGACCATTTGCTGTTCGCGATAGATTACAAGCGTTTGCTGGTTCGCGAGCAACGTTGTGCTCGCCGCGAGTACGTTCAGATAGGGATCGAGCCCCGCAGTATACCGGACGGCTGCTTCGCGCATGTTTCTTTCAGCAGACTGAACTGCGGCATCTTGTTGCTCGACCGCCTGGGAATGCACCCGCAATGCGGCGAGATTATCTTCGACCTGTTGAAAAGCGGCCAATACCGTCTGGCGATAGTTTGCCACCGTCTGATCGTAATTGGCCTCGTACTGCCGGACCGTTGCTTTGCGCAATCCGGCGTAAAACAGGGTTTGGGTCAGGCCAGGCCCGATGGACCAGACACGGCTTG
This sequence comes from Bryobacteraceae bacterium, assembly GCA_030036985.1. Taxonomy (GTDB): domain Bacteria; phylum Acidobacteriota; class Terriglobia; order Bryobacterales; family Bryobacteraceae; genus BOG-234. Next base: position 1,480 of record JASHSD010000873.1, on the reverse strand, counting down.
GCCATGTCAGCCACCTGGCGAGAGCAATGTTCTCGATGCCGCCCGATGCGGACAGGGTCACATTCGGATAAAACGCCGCCTTCGCGACGCCGATCTGCGCGTTCGCCTGCGCTACGGAGCGTTCGGCCCCCGCGATATCCGGCCGGCGCTCCAGCAGCTGCGATGGGAGCCCTACGGGGATCGACGGGACGTGGTTCTTCCATGAAGCCCGCGCGATTGAAAACGAAGCCGGGGGCTCGCCCACAAGAACCGCGATCGCATGCTCGTATTGTGCCCGGAGCGTGGCGACGTTTGTGTCCTGAGCCTCTGCCGTTTTCAACTGCACCTCCGCCTGGGCGACGGCTTCGTCTGCATCGAGCCCGGCTTTACCGAGGTCCTGGGTCAATCCCAGTGCATCGCGATAAGCCTTGACGGTCGCGTCCAACAGGCTTTTGAGTTCGTCCTGCGCGCGGAGCTGATAGTAATCGACTGCGAGCTGCGCCTGCGCAGCGAGCCGCACGTTTTCGAAATCGGCGGTGCTGGCTTCGGCCCCATATTTGCCGGCCCTGACGGTGTTGCGAACACGGCCCCAGAGGTCAGGCTCCCATGATGCGTTGATCGGTATGGAATACTGTGTGTACACAACACTCGCAGGCGCCGGGCCGAATGTGGACAAGCGTGAATTGGTAATTGCACTACCGCCCGCGAGCGTAGGGAAATACTGCGTCCGCGCTTCCTGCACGAGTGCCTGGGCGGCAAGCACGGCATCGGCGGCTGCCGCTACGTTCTGGTTTGATTGGCTGACCCGCTTCTCAAGCATGTTCAACTGCGGGTCATCGAAGCAGGTCCACCACTCGCCGCGGCCGAATTGATCCCGCGGCTGGGACGCTTTCCAGACACTGGCGGAATCTTCCGCGCCGGCTTTGGTGAGATCGTACTGTTTTCTGGCGACATCGAGATTCGCTTTCGCCACTGCGGCCGCATTCACCGCACTGTCGAGAGCATCCTTGCTGATCGATTTCGGATTGAGTTCGTAAGCACTCTCCTGCTTCGCCAGTTCATCCTCCGCCGTCTTGAGGCTCGCTTCGGCGGCATCGACCTGAGCTTTCGAGACGTCCAGATTTTCTTTGCGTGGTTGCGCTCGAAGCTCGTCGAGCATCGTTGCCGCAGCCTCGGCCTGCGATTTCTCCTGCTCCGTTGTGGCGCGCTGGATCGAATCATCGATGAGCAGCAGCGGCTGCCCCCGGTGGACCTCCTGGCCTTCGGCAATCAGTATCTTCTTCACTGTGCCGGCTACTTCCGGATAGATGTTGATGTTTTCGCCACTTTGCTGCTCACTCTCCACTATTCCCCCGGCATAGATGCCATTCGGATAAGGATTGACAGGTGGACTGAACGCCGGCGGCAGCGGCGGCTGCGTGATGCCGAACAAATAAGCGCCAACACACCCGGCCACTAAACCGAGAAACGACAAAATAAAGAGTACCTTCCTCATCGAACT
>JASHSD010000872.1 GCA_030036985.1 Bryobacteraceae bacterium | reverse complement strand
ACGAACTCATTGCGCTTGGCCGCGAACGGGCGCGGCAATTTACGTGGGAGGCGGCGGTGGCTGAGACCTACGAGGTGTATCGGGAGCTGGTCTCGAAGCTCTGAGACGCGACTTAAGTCGCGTTTCCGCTAGCCGCCGATGGAATACATCGGGCGCGGCGGCGGCACGAACTTCGTCGAATTGATCTGGTGGCCGATCCACTTCTCCGAGACATTCCGCTTCAGCGCCTCGGCAATCTCCTCGTCGCCCGCGCCATTGCGAAGCAGGCTCTTCACTTCCGTCTCCTCGATCGCGAAGAGGCAATAACGGATCTTGCCGTCGGCGGTCAGCCGGATGCGATTGCAGTTCAGACAGAACGGCTTGCTCACCGACGCGACAAACCCCACGGTTCCAGCGCCATCGGCATAGGCGAATTCGGTCGCAGGCGCGCGCGGATCGGCGTCCGGCACGGCGATCAGCGGCGAGATTTCGCGCGATAAAAGATTGATGATGTCGTCGGCGAGAAGCACCTTGCCGCGGTCCCAAATCGACTGCGCATCGAGCGGCATGAATTCGATGAATCGCGGCTCGAACCCGCGCTCGCGACAGTAGAGCGCCATCGGGGTGATGTCGGGCTCGATCAGCCCCTTCACCGCGACGATATTGAGTTTGATCCGGCTGAAGCCCGCGTTGACCGCGGCATTGATGCCGTCCAGTACACGCGGGAGGTCGTCGCGGCGGGTGATTTGTCTGAAGCGCTCGCGGTCCAGCGTGTCGAGATGAATGTTCAGCCGGCGCAGACCCGCGTCGTGCAGGGCCTGAGCGTGCTGCGACAGCAGTACCGCGTTCGTGGTCAGGGCGATGTCGTGAATCCCCGGAATCGACGCCAGTCGCTCGATGAGCTTCGGCAGATCCCGCCGCAGCAGCGGCTCGCCGCCGGTCAGGCGCAGTTTGTTAACGCCTAAGGTCGCAGCTACGCGGACGAAGCGCTCGATTTCTTCGAACGTGAGGATCTCCTCGCGGCGCGCGTAATCGACCGCCTCCTCGGGCATGCAGTAGAAGCAGCGGATATTGCAGCGGTCGGTGACGCTGATTCGCAGGCTGTCGTGGATGCGTCCGAAACCGTCAATCAACCCGAAAGACATGGGTCGTTACCGCACGGCGAGCATGCGCTCGATCGGAACCAGCGCACGCCGAATCACTTCTTCGGAAAGCTCCACCCGCGGTTCCAAAGAGATCAGCGCGTCCCGGAGTTTTTCCAGCGTATTCAGCCGCATATAAGGGCATTCGCTGCAGTTGCAGTTCTCGTTGCGGACGTAGTGGAACTTCTTTCCTGGCGCAACCCGCTCCAGCGAGAAGTTTATCCCGCTTTCGGTCATCACGATGAACTCGGGCGCGGGACTCACGGCGCAATACTCAATGATCGCCGAAGTGGACCCGATGAAATCGGCATGCCGAAGGACCGCTTCGGGGCATTCGGGATGCGCCACGACCAGCGCCGTCGGGAACGCCGCCTTGGCATCGAGCAGGCGGCGCGCGGGAAACGTCTCATGCACCACGCAGGCGCCCTGCCAGATCTTCATGTTCTCCCGGCCCGTCTGCCGCTTGACGTAGTTACCGAGATTGCGGTCGGGCAGGAACAGGATCGGTTTTTCCGCGGGAATCGAATTTACGATTTTGACCGCATTGCGGGAGGTGCAGAGAATATCCGACTCCGCTTTCACCTCCACCGACGTATTGATGTAGCTGACGATGACGTGGTCCGGATTGCGGCATTTGAATTCGCGAACGGGTTCAACCGGGCACGCTTCCACCAGGCTGCAGCTGGCATTTTTATCAGGCACGATCACGATCCGCGACGGGTTCAGCACCTTCGCCGTCTCGGCCATGAACCAGACGCCGCAGAACGCGATGACGTCGCCATCGGCCTCGCGGGCTTTGCGGGAAAGTTCGAGGCTGTCGCCGATCACGTCGGCTAGTTCCTGAATCTCGGCATCCTGATAATGATGCGCGAGCAGGATGGCGCGCCGCTCGTGCTTGAGTTCGAGGATCTCCTCGGCGATAGTGGTGCAGGGAGCCATCATAGAGAGACTATATACGTTGAGCGGGCTGTAACCTCATCTTAACAGCGGATGCGAATCCTCCTGATTTCCACCTACGACCTCGGCCGGCAGCCGTTCGGGCTGGCTTCCCCGGCGGCTTGGCTGCGGGCGGAAGGTCACGAGGTCGCGACCGCCGATTTATCCCGGGAATCCCTCCCGATCGAAACCGTCCGAAATTCGGACTGGGTGGCGTTTCACCTTCCCATGCATACCGCGACTCGGATGGCCGTTCCCCAAATCCGCATCGTGCGCGATCTCAACCCGGCTGCCCGCATTTGTTGTTATGGCTTATACGCTCCCGCTAATCAAGAGATGCTGCGGGAGCTTGGGGTGGTTCAGGCGATCGGCGGCGAGTTCGAACGGGCGCTGGCGGATACGATCGCGGGACGCGCGCAGCCAAACGGGCTGGTGGTTCTGGATCGGCTGCCGTTCCGCGTGCCAGATCGCTCGACACTTCCCGACCTGCGGGACTATGCCGGGCTGGTCCACGCCGGCGAGCGCCGAATCGTCGGGTATACCGAAGCCAGCCGGGGATGCAGGCACTTGTGCAGGCACTGCCCGATCGTGCCGGTTTATGAGGGCCGGTTCCGCGTGGTCCAGCGCGAGGTCGTGCTGGCGGATATCCGGCAGCAGGTTGCGGCGGGGGCGCGGCACATTACGTTCGGCGATCCGGATTTTCTGAACGGTCCCGGGCACGCGCGGGCCATCGTCGAGGCGCTGCACCGGGAGTTTCCCGGCGTGACTTATGACGCCACGATCAAGATCGAGCACCTGCTGAAGCAGCGCGAACTGTTGCCGGTGCTGGCGCGCACGGGATGTATTTTCATCACCAGCGCGGTCGAGTCGGTGGATGACGGCATTCTGGCCCGCCTCGCCAAGGGCCATACGCGGGCGGACTTCGTGAATGCGCTCACGTTGACCCGCGAAAACGGATTGGCGCTGGCTCCGACCTTTGTCGCGTTCACGCCGTGGACCACGCGCGCTGGCTATTGCGATCTTCTGCGGACCATTCGGGATCTGGATCTGACGGCGAACGTCGCGCCGATCCAGCTGGCGATCCGGCTGCTGGTTCCCTCGGGTTCGAAACTGCTCGAGCTGGAAGACATGCCGGTCGGCGCGTTCGATCGGGAGGCTCTGGCATGGACATGGCGGCATCCCGACCCCGAGATGGACCGGCTCTGTGCAACGCTGCAAAAGCTCGTGCGCGCCGGCGACCGGAGCGGCGTCTCGCGAAACGCGATGTTTCAGACTATCTGGGAAAGGAGCTTCGGCGCGCTTCCGGATTTTCACCTTGTGGACCGCGCGACGATTCCGTATCTCACGGAACCCTGGTATTGTTGAGCGGAACCAGATGAAGAGCAGTTGGCTCTTATGTAATAATCTCCATCCGCTTGCCGACGCGTTTGAATACATCGAGCGCCCGGTCCAGTTCCGCGCGCGTGTGGGCCGAAGTGACGATAGTGCGCACGCGCGCTTTGTCCTTTGCCACGGTGGGAAATCCGATGCCGGTCGCCAGCACGCCTTCCTGGAACAGCTCCGCCGAAAGCCGGTGCGCCCGTGCCGCTTCGCCCACAATTACCGGGGTAATCGGCGTCTCGCTGATGCCCGTGTTGAACCCGGCGTCGCTCAGGCCTTTCTTGAAATAACGCGTATTCGACCAGAGCTGTTCGATGCGCTCCGGCTCGCTCTCCAGAATGTCGAAA
>JASHSD010000871.1 GCA_030036985.1 Bryobacteraceae bacterium | reverse complement strand
ATCAACGAGCAGCTGCTGCGGTTCCTCAACATGCGCTATCCGCGCGATTACGACACCGTGCCGCGCGCGTTGTTCTGGTTGTTCCATCTGCTGTGGCTGTTTCCGTGGAGCGTGTATTTCCCCGCGGTGTTCGGCCTTTCGTTCCGTCCCGTCGATCGCGCGGGAAGGACGCGTCTGCTCGCGCTCTGCTGGACTCTGTTCATCCTGGTCTTCTTTTCGTTCTCAACCACGCAGGAGTATTATTCGATGCCCTGCTATCCCGCGCTGGCGCTGTTGTTGGCATCGGCCATGGCCGCCGGGGGAAGGCTGGTCCGTTGGGGAACACAGGCGCTCCTGGCGGTTGCCGTGTGCTGCGCGCTGGCGACGCTGGGATTGGCCGCCGTGGTGTGGCGATATCCCGCGCCCGGAGATATTTCGCAAGCGCTGGTATCGCGCCCCGGCACTTACACCCTGGCGCTGGATCACATGAAGGATCTGACGCTCGCGTCTTTCGCCTATCTGCGCACGCCGCTGGTTCTGGCCGGCATCGCGTTCGCAATCGGGGCGGCCGGGATGTTTCGCGCAAAGCAATTGCGCGGATTCCTCGCGGCCGGCGTGATGATGGTCGTGTTCTTTCATGCGGCCAGTCTGGCACTGGTGGTTTTCGATCCTTATCTTTCGTCCAGACCGCTGGCTGAAGCGCTGCTGCATTCGCCTCCGGGCGATCTTATCGTGGATCACCACTACTACACCTATTCCTCCGTGTTCTTTTATACGGATCGCACCGCGCTGCTGCTGAACGGGCGCACCAACAACCTGGTCTATGGCTCATATGCACCAGACGCGCCCAACGTCTTCATCGACGATGCGCAGTTCCGCACACTCTGGCTGATGCCGGGAAGACGGTATATCGTGGCTGCCGATTCCGCTCTGCCGCGCTTCCGGCAGTTGGTGGGCGATTCTCAATTGCATACGGTATTGCTGAGCGGAGGCAAAATGCTGCTGAGCAACCAGCCGACGCCGAATCTGTGAAATCGGAATCAGGAATGCTCCGTCATTCGTGACGGATGCCGAAGCCAACGCGTTGGGCCATACTCGCGGGTTGTCTGGTTTTCGGCGCCACAATGGCGCGCGCCGAAGTCACGTTGCTGCTGGAGGAGCCGTATGGCGCTTTCGGCGCTATGAATCCGACCGGCCACGCCGCAATCTATCTTTCCCGCGTTTGCGCCGATACTCCCGTTCACCTGCGCCGCTGCGGCCCCGGTGAGACGGGCGTTGTGATCAGCCGGTATCATCGCGTCGGCGGTTATGACTGGATCGCCATTCCGCTTACGGCTTACCTCTATGCGGCAGAAAGCCCGGAACAGGTCCCCGCATCGGTTACTCCCGATGAGGCGGCCGAGTTGCGCGACAGCTATCGCCGCAAATATCTCGAAGAGATCGTGCCGGATGAAAGCGACGGGAGCACGCCGCGCGGCGACTGGACTCAACTGGTGGGAGAAGCGTACGACCGCACGATCTATACCTATTCGCTCGCAACAAGCGAACAACGGGACGACGAACTCATCGAACGATTGAACTCGCGCGCGAACACGAAGCGTTTCCATCTCCTCTACCGGAACTGCGCCGATTTCGTGCGCAACATTGTCGATTTCTACTACCCCAAAGCCATTCACCGGAATTTCACCGCGGATGTGGGGATCATGACGCCCAAGCAGGCGGCCAAATGCGTGGTGCATTACGCCCGCAAGCATCCCGATCTTCAGTTTTCGGGCCTGGTGGTGCCTCAGGTTCCGGGCACTGTGCCGCGCAGCAGCGCGGTCCGCGGCGTTCTCGAATCGCTGATCAAGTCGAAAAAATATTTTGTCCCGCTGACGACCCTGGCCGTGCTGCATCCGCTCTTCGGCAGCGGTCTGGCTTACGCGTTAGTGGAAGAGTCGCACTTCGATCCCAAGCGCGCCACCGGCTCCGCAGAGGAGTCTCCATCGACGCCGAAGATGGTGGTGAGCGAGCTGCGTTGGAATGCCGGCGACTGAATCCGGGGCGTGGCAGGCAGTTCCGGCTGCGATCGCATGCGGCCGATCGCGAGCGACCCCTTCAACAGCGCGCCCACCGGTATGAAGCCGCCGATCTTGTGGCGCGCAATCGAAGCCAGTCCCATGGAAGCGACGCATCCGCAGGCGGAACAATCGGGATCGCCGCCGAACTGACACGGCGTGATCGGCGTACTCAGATCCGCGGAAATGCTGGCGGTGGTGGAAGCGAATACGCAGTCGGCGGGGCTTGATGGCGGCGTCGAAAATTCGCGAATCAGCGCTTCCGGCATCTCAAGTTTCGGATAGACCCTGCGCAGCTCCAGCATCTCCGCGATCGCGCGGGCGCGCTCTTCCTTCGTGAGCATCTCGGGCAGATCGTCGCCGCGCTGCGGCGTGAAGAGGCTGAACCATACGCGCGCGATTTCCGGCCTTGGCGTCCAGAAACCGAGGAATTCCGCGAGATATCCCGGGCGTTTCATCATTTGTCCGGTGATGGTGCAATGAATCGTGACCTTGCGGCCCGCGATATTTCTCAGGATGCGCGCATAGGTCGCCGGCGCGCGGCGCACATCGTGTTCGGGCTGGAGACCGTCGATCGAAACCGATACGGTCAGGCGCGGCACGGCCGCCCACTCGTACGGAATTTCACGGAACGCGCTGGTCACGATCTGGACGTGAATGCCGCGCTCGATCAGCAACGGGACCATCGTCTGTAGTTCGCGGTAGCGAACCATCGGATCGCCGCCGACGAGCGAAAGATGCAGAGGCTTCAATCGATCGACGATTTCCACAACCCGGTCGACCAGCGACTGGCCTTTGAGGTCGCGCAGATCGCGCAGCGTGCGTCCGCCGGCTCCCAAATGCGCGGGATCGTATGCATAGCATCCGGGGCAATGCAACGGACACTCGCGTGTAATCTCCAATGAGAGCGACGGCCGCTTGCCGTTCAGTATTTTGCCCCAGGCAGTTATGATTTCCCTTGTTCGCATCCGCCAAAGCCTGGATTATGGATGTCACAAAGAGTGTAATGGTTTCGGAACATTCGATACGGATGCACAACATCAGAGTGGAACCTGGAAATGGGATGTATGGTGACAAATGGACCCATGCCGAGCCGCAACCCATACCGAGCCGCGAACATGCTGAGCCGCGACCGCAAGGGAGCGGTCGCCGGGAGTCAGACCAACCCGGAAACGAAGACAGCGATGTCGGCGGATGTGAGTCACCCTGCTCCTCAAAGACGTACCTGATCGCTTCCCTGAACGTCCTGCGAACCTGTGCACCGCTCCGTTGAAAGTCATTGTACGAGGGCATCGCGCCGGGGTGTTTTCAGAGGCTCCGACCGCACACGTCTCTTGTCAGGTTTCCGGAACGCCCCGACTTTCATCCGATGGACGAAGACGTAAAGAACTGACCGAACTGCTGATCGAATGTCAAATCCGCACGGATAAATCCGTGAACGAGATCGCGCTGCTCACGGCGCGGTGCATTGCCGCCGCGGACGCGCTCATGGCGCATTGAGGATAACCTCGACGGGCTGGTTCGCGCAATCACGCGCGAGCATAGTAACGGAAAGACGTCACAGTAGGGGAGCTATTTCGGCGTCGGCAACACCGGCCAATTCCCGTCATAGGGAGGCCAATTAGGAACCAGCGCTTCCTGATCCGGATAAAACATCGACGAATAAATCGCGCTCAGCTTCCCTTTATCGATCACAAACCATTCGCTGAACTGATTGCGGCGCATGGCCACGCCCGGCATGCGCAGGAACACGCCCAGACCGAGCACCGTGCCGGCTTCTTCATCCACCACCGGGAATCGTCGGGCAACCACGGCGAAGATGTTCCTCATAGCCCCCTCGTTCATGCAGTCGGTCTTGCCCTTAAAGACGCCCGCGGCGTTGGCCGGCAGATTCGCCGGCGCGTCGCGCTGCGTGGTCAGAACCCCGTTTTCGAGGCGCACGCAGCCGGGATGGGCAATCATAACGTGGCCATCGCGGGCTGAGAGCGAATCGAAATAGCTGTTGGTGATGGCGATCAGGTCCTCGCGGGAAACGCGCTCGGCTTTGGGAACCACCCGCTCCACCGGCGGATGCGCGGCCAGGTATTCGGGATCCCAGAAGGCAGCGTTCGCCTGCGCGCCCGCTCCCGTTCCGATGCCCGCGGCGCCTTTTCGCGCGAGATACCATTCGGCCTCGGCCACCTTGCGGCCGTCGACCTTCAACCGCAATGTCACCACAGCCGCATTGCCTGAGGTCTCTTCGAGCGTCCCGAAATAGGCCGCGTTCTCCGTCACCGGATCGAAGTAACGACGCTGCACCTTCCCCAGCGCCGTGGCTGTCTGCCAGATCCCCTGGCCCGGTCGCCGCACCACCGCGTTTTCCGTCTGCCGATATCCTGGCGTCAACGGCACGGCTGACGGGTTGTGCTGGACCACGGCATTCAGGTACTGATCGAGCACGCCTCGCAGGCAGGCCCGGTCGCAATCGGCGGCGAATGCGGCCGGAATCAGGAGGGCGCCGGCCAGTGCAAGACGGAACAAAATTCGCATGAGGAGCATTTTACTTGAGTGTCGTCTACCGGCTCTCAATCTCTTCAGTCCGGCATTCGCACAGGAATCACCTTATTGCCGTGCCGACGATAAATCCGGAAATCGCCATCCAGGGTGAGCACCTCGGCCGCGCCGTGGATCTCCGACAGTCGAACGAGGCATGCATCCGCCAATGACATCGGCCGATTGCGATACCGATGCATGAGCGCCCGCAGATCCGCCTGCTGGTCTTCGACCGCGAGTCCGATCCTGACGATTCCTCTCTCCAACAGCGCAAAGAGAACATCGGTATCTCGACCCTCCCGCTTCAGGAGAAATGCCGCTTCAGTGAGAACCGGCTCACACGTGAGCAAGGGAGGCGGCAGCAGTCGCCACTGCTCGACGGCCCATGAGTGATGCGCCAATCCGTAGGCGAGAAAGCTTACGAGCGGGCCAGTGTCGAGCAACGCAACCGGCCTGATCATTCGCCGAAACCTTCCATGTATTTCGGGTTGTGCGCCAGGTCGCGCGGCAGCCCCTTCACGATGCCCGCGAGATCCCGAGCCAGATCGTAACAGGATTCTTCGCGCCGCCGCGGCCGTTTGCGAAGGGCCTCCTTCAGGCTCTGCCGCACCAGAGCGGATTTGGTGACTCGTCTGGCCCTGGCCTCTCGCTCCAATTCCGCCAGAAGGTCGTCAGGCAGCTTCAAGGATATAGTTTGCATCCATCCTCATGGTATTACGCTCCGTTATGGCGCGCAATACCGGGCGGCGGCGGCTCTACCCCCTCCCACCTTTGATATCTTGATAAACAATGAAAGGCGTCGGCCATCCGTGAAGCGGTGCGAGTGTTCTGATCGTCGCGATCGCTTCTCCCACCCTCCTGGCGCAGACTCCCGATCCGCATCGCGCGCTGGTCGACACTTACTGTGTCACCTGTCACAACACACGCCTGAAGACCGGCGGCCTGGTGCTCGACACCCTGAACCTGCAAACCCCCGCCGATAACGCGGACATCTGGGAAAAGGCCCTGCGCAAGCTGCGCGGTCATCAAATGCCGCCGCCGGGCCTTCCCCAACCGCCGGCGAAGGACGTCGATTCGTTCACCGCCTGGATGGAGAACACGCTCGACACCCACGCCAAAGGCCCCACGGCCGGCTACGTGCCGATTGAGCGTCTGAACCGCACCGAGTACGCCGCATCGGTGAAAGCGCTGGTGGGCGTG
>JASHSD010000870.1 GCA_030036985.1 Bryobacteraceae bacterium | reverse complement strand
GCGGAGCGGCGGTTGACGAATAAGACGCCCGAGTCCGGCTGGTGGAAGAATTCGTCGTGCACGGCGTGCGCGACCACCGAGCCCTCGGCCACCACAAAGGCGAAACGCGAGTCGGTGCAGCAGGTGAGAGTCGATCCGCCGGGAATCTCTCCCAGGCGCTGAGAGGCGCGGGCGAGATTCGCGTTGTTGCGACGCGTTGTGGCCGACGAGCGAAATCAAGGCGCGTTCGGTTCGATTTCCATTTCGGCGATGGCGCCGAGGTTCGTGAGAAAGTCCGCAGTCAGATCGGCGCTGGTCACCGCGAGGGAAAATCTTCTGACGGAGGGCGAGATCAATTCGAAGGCTACGCCGGCGTGTTCGAAAGCCTCCCAGACCTGGCGGCCGAATTCGGAAATCAGCGGCGTACGGGGCGCCCGAAGGTGCAGCAGCGAGACTTCGGTCCTGCATGCGATGGACATCACTTCGCCGTCGCGCGGGGCTTCGGCTGCGATGCGGGTGCCGGGCACGCCCGGATTGCCCGAATTGCCAATCGCGATGGGTATCTTCTGCCAAACGGCAGGGGCGACGGTTGCCGGGTGGAGCACCTTGGCGCCCGATTTGGCCATCTCCTCGGCTTCCGCGTAGGAGGTCGACCGCAGGCAGTGTCCGTCGGGAACCAGGCGCGGGTCGCAGGTCAGCATGCCGTCGACGTCGGTCCAGATCTGGATTTCATCGGCACAGATGGCGGCGCCGACAATCGCGGCGGTGTAGTCGGAGCCGCCGCGGCCGAGCGTGGTGCGCAGCGGCAATGCCCGCGTGGCCGGTCATCGGTGACGATGACGGGGCGCGCATCGAGATGCACGGCATCGATGCACGCGTGACGGAACGCGGCCGTCACGATCAGGCTGGAAAGGTGCTCACCGAAGCTCAGTACGGCGTCGGATAGCGCGGGCGTCAGCGCGCCGAGGGAGCCGACTTCCATGAGAACTTGTTCCAGCTACTCAAAGTGCCGGCAGATATCGCGATCAAGCGAGACGGCTTGCGCGGGACTAACCAGACGAGCGGCTTCTCTCGAATGGAAGCGGCGCAGGGCGGCCATTTCGCGCAAAGCCGCATTGCGGTTCCCGTCGGCGCGGAAACGGGCGATTGCAAGGAGTCGATCCGTCGTTTTCCCCATAGCGGAAACGACGACTACAGGGCGGTGATCGCACTCCCGGACGATCGACGCCGCCCGTTGGATGGCCGCGGCGGATTCTACAGAGGATCCGCCGAATTTCATGACTACCATTGGCTTTTTTTGGGTCCTCACCCGTTTGCAGGGTAGCGCCGGGTAGTTAGGAAGTCGTAAGACGGGCGTAAAAACTTAGTACTCGGATTTGGTCGTTCGCACACGCATCCCGGCCCGGAATCCAATTCACTTTCCGCCTGCGCTGCCTGTACGCACGAGGACTAAATCATTGCGTTTCATTTGTATACAGAAAACATTTTAATCGTGTGTTGGTGGACTTCCGTTCCGGCGGTCGTGTACCTTCGAGGGTAGGAGTTCCTATGCAATACATTCTGTACCTGACGAGTGATCACGAAGCATGCGTCGGCGAAGTGTCAGCCGGAAAGACTTTCGAGCAGTTCTGTCGAGAAGTGAAGGGCACGTGGATTGACTTCGGCGAACGCCGCCACTACCGCACGCGGGAAGAAGCAGAGGATGCATTGCGCGGATGGGTGCCACGTGGTGGCTTCTTCGGAAAAGGCGACCCCACTCCGGTTCGGTAGTCGAGCGCTTGCTGTTCGAAGGGCCGAATCATTGCTGTGTGTAGTCTGAAAGCATTTCAGTTACCGCAATTTCTGCGACGCCAGTTGCAGGGTCGTCCCCTACTACGGCCGGTTCACTTGAAGTTCGATGGTCTTATACACCGGCGTCGCCGATACGTGCTTCATGACCACAACCCTTTTGCCGTGACGGTATTGGTTTCAATGACGGCCGAACGCCTTATGAACGCCTCTTCACTGGGATTCCCCCGAAGCCGTACTTTTCCAGTTCTACCGTCACTACTCCCACGAACCAATCCGGCGAATTGGGCGGCACCCACACCTCGTTCATCAAGGAGTTCAGGTCGACGGGAACGGCCTTCCCGGAGTACGTTGGTTCCTTGATCCCGCCACCCTGGTCGTACTCGTACTCATACGGGATGAACAGGCGAAGCTCTTGCTCTCGCTTAAAGCCTCGCCGCTTAACGAAGGCGTAGCACTCGGGCGCTCCCCTCGACGAATCAATTTCGTAAGTCACGGAATTGATTTTGATCTTATCGGCGGCTGGTGGTTCGAATGACGCCTTGAGTTTGCTCTTCGTGGATCGAATCGCTGCGCCAAAGCCCGGAGCGAATGCGTACCACATAAGCTCCGATTCTTCCTCGTCAATAGTCCAGCAACTAACGCATCCCTTTCTCGTGTGAGCGTCAGCCAGTGTGTGGAAGGCGCTCTGATAACCAGCGGGTCGCCCCTCGAACGGGTCCCGTAAACAGTCCAAGCGGCTAAACCAAAGCTCGCGTTTCTGAAGAATTGCGACGAACTCCGCAAACTGGCGATAGTGCCAGATGGATTGATCTTCCGACACGTCCACCGCAGTTTCCGTCACGAAACGATTGTAGGCCCCAGCCCAATGCCCGCGGCGATAGTAGTGGCGCTCGACAGAGCGGGCTGCACGGCCAAGCTCGCGTTTCAGCGTGGCACCTTTTTGTTTGATGACACCCGCAATTCGAACTCTAAGCGCGTTGGGGGCACGCTGGGTCGTTTGTGCAACTCCGGAGGTCCTCGCGGATGATCCGCCAGTACGATTCACCGCCCGTGACGCCGCCGCAGAACGCGTGGCAAAACGCTACGCCGTTCATCGTTACATTGATCGGTTGTCGCGGCAGTGAACGCGGCAACACCCGGCAGCCATGCCGAGGTGAACATTCCTTACGAATAGCCCCTGACGCGCAGCCCTAAACCGGGCGCTCACCCGGGTTTTTCTTCGGATGTGGCGAAACGGTAACCGACCCACGGCTCGGTCAGCAGGTACCTGGGTTGCGAAGGCACGGCTTCGATTTTCTTCCGCAACTGATTGATTACTACGCGCAGATATTCGACTTCGTCCCCGTAATCCGGGCCCCAGACCGTCTGCAGCAGCTTGCGATGCGGAATCGGGCGGTTGGGATGGTCGACCAGAAATTTCAGCAGATCGAATTCCTTGGGCGTGAGGCGCACGCTGTGGCCGCCGCGCGTGACCCTCCGGGCGTCGAAATCGATTTCGAGGCCGTCGTGAGTGAACACGTGCGGCCCCGCGTCGCCGGCGGAGGATATGCGCCGCATCGCCGCGCGAATGCGCGCCAGCAGTTCCTGAATGCCGAAAGGTTTGGTGACGTAGTCGTCCGCGCCGGCGTCGAGGGCGTCCACCTTATCGCGCTCCGTGTTGCGGACGGAGAGCACGATAATCGGCAGCTCGGAATTTTCGCGGATGGCGCGGCAGGTTTCGAGGCCTCCGATGCCCGGCATATTCAGATCGAGCAGGATCAGATCGGCGGGATCGCGGCGAAGCACCTCCAGCGCCTCCTCGCCGGTCTTCGCTTCCATGACGGAGTAGCCGAGATCAGTGAGAGTGGCTTTCATAGCGCGCCGCAACTGCGGCTCGTCGTCGACAACAAGGATGGTGGCTGTGTTCATCTATTGTGAGAGAACCGCGTGCAAGGGCAGCGTGAAGACTATCGCGGCGCCGCCCCCCTGGTGATTTTGCGCGCGAATTTTCCCTCCATGAGCTTCGATAATACCTTTGGCAATGGCGAGGCCCATGCCGGTGCCTTCGGTTCTGACGCGAATCCGGCGTCCGCGATAAAACTTCTCGAACACGCGCTCGAGTTCATCCGCGGCAATCCCCGGGCCGCGGTCCATTACAGAGATGATCGCCTGGCCCTCTTCGATGCGGCCTTCGATCTGAATGGGCGAATCGAGCGGCGAGTATTTCGAGGCGTTTTCCAAAAGCTGCTGCAGGGCGCGGCGAACGAGGCCGGAATCGACGTCGAGCTCGAGATCGGGCGGGATATCGATTCGGTAGCGCGCGGGGTTTTCGTCGCCCGTTTCGGCGACGGCGGCACGCGCCAGTTCGGCTATTCCGGTGACCTCGCGGTGCAGACGCAGTTCCTGCGATTCGATACGGGCCAGCTCGATGGCTTCGGTGATCGAGCGCTGTAGCTGCTGGGAAGCCTGATCGATGATGCTCAGAAGCTCCTGGCGAACCTCTTCGGTGCGGGGCGGAATCGCGATCAGGCGCGTTACGCAGGTGCGGATGGCCGTCAGCGGCGTCTTCAGATCGTGAGCCAGACCATCGAGCAGCGACGATTTGAATTCTTCGTTGCGCCTCGCCACTTCGGCGGCGGCCGCGCGATCCAGCGCGCGTACGCGCTCATAGTTGATGGCGAGCAGACTGGCGATCGAATCGCGCGTATTCGGGCTCAGCCGCGCGCCTTCGAGCGCGAGGCTGCCGACCACATGCGTGCCGAGCCGGACGGGAACGACGCTCGAATTGCCGTCACCGACAGCTTCGCCCGTTTCGGCGACGCGAATCAGATCGGCCTGAGCGATGCCGGAACCCTGAATTGAGCCGTAGGTCTGATTGGCGGCGGCATCGTAGAACGCGATATGGCTGAGATGGAGGATCTGCGCGGTCTTGGCGACCGAAACGCGCACGGCGTCGCGCGCTTCGTCCATCAGCATGGCGCGGCTGAGTTCGTAAAGGCTGCCGATTTCGTTCCGGCCGGCCACTGCTTCTTCGGTGCGGCGTTTGGCCTGCGCGGAAAGCTGGCTCACGGTCGCCGCGGTGACAAGGAAGGCGAAGAGCGCCACCCAGTTTTGCGGATCGGCGATGGTGAAGGTCCCGATCGGCGGCAGGAAGAAAAAATTGTATCCGAGCACCGAGA
>JASHSD010000869.1 GCA_030036985.1 Bryobacteraceae bacterium | reverse complement strand
CTCTCGCAACTTCAATGAAACAGCATTGCGGGACACACTCAGAGTATACGGCAAGCTCTTATAAATAGTCCAGTTATTTGTTGGACACTACACTAGGTGTACTATCGGCGGCCGAAGAGCGAGAAGATCAGCGAAAGAACAATGCTGATCAGAATGCAGGTCACGATGGGGAAATAAAAGCCGCCGCGGCGGCCCTGGATGCGGATATCGCCTGGCAGCCGGCCGAGGCGAATGCCGAGACTTTCCGCTAAGATGATCGCCAGACCTGTAATAACCAGTACAACTCCGGCGTAGACAATCAGGCACCCCACGAGCGTGAGTATGACAGAACGGCGAATGTTAGACTAACACCTTGTCTTGTGCATTTTCGCCGGCAAGGGCCGGGAAGTGGCTTCTCGAATCTGGCATCCAGGAAAAGTGCGGGGGAGTTGCGCGTTTCTATCTGGCCGATTCGGGCCGGAACAGGGCCGTATCGACGGAGATCACGGGATATGCGGCCGGCGCGCTCATCCATTTATTCCAGTTGACAGGAGATGAGCGGTACCTTGACCGGGCGCGCACGACCGCCGGCTTTCTGGTCCAACGCGCCTGGAATAAAGAGCTGCGGGTTTTTCCTTTCGAGTACCCGTCGCCGACGCCCGACAGCCCGCATCAAGCGTGGTTTTTCGATTCCGGGATTATCATTCGTGGCCTGCTGGCGGTTTGGCGGCAGACGCGCGAAGAGCAATTGCTCAACACGGCGTTAACAGCCGCGCTGGCGATGGCCGCCGATTTCCGTAATGGCTCGGAGTACGCGCCGGTGCTGGAATTGCCGGCGAAACGTCCGCAAGCGTATGCCCGGGCATGGTCCCGAAGGCCCGGATGCTATCAGCTGAAAGCCGCTATGGCGTGGTGGGAAACAGCCGAAGCTTCGGGTGAGAATTCGCTGCGCGATGCGTACCTCGAAGTTCTGGAATCCGCCGTGGCGACTTACGCGGATTATCTTCCCGCAGCGGAGCATGAACACGAGTTGATGGATCGCCTCCATGCTTACGCGTACTTTCTGGAAGGTCTGCTTCCACAGTTGGATCGGCCGGAGTGCGCCGAGGCTTACCGGCAGGGTCTCCACACCATCGCGTGTTACTTAAGGAATCACTCTCTATCCTTCACACGTTCGGACGTTTACGCGCAGTTGCTGCGGGGGCGTATCTACGGGGCCCGCATCCTCGGAATCGACACGGAAGCGGCCGCGCACGAAGCTGCCGCGCTCGCCGGATTTCAGGCCGCGAGCGAAGACCCGCGCATCGATGGCGGTTTCTATTTCGGATGCAGGTCGGGATCGATCTCGCCGCAGGTCAATCCGGTATCGACCGTGTTTGCGCTACAGGCTCTCGAAATGTGGCGGGAGTTTCAGGCCGGAAGCAAGACTCCGTGCGCCAAGATGCTGATCTGATCAGGATTGTTTTCACCTCCGGGCCGGAACATCTCAACCGCGCTCTGGTCGACCGGGTCGCGGCGCTCGATCCCGAAATTCCTCTTTGCGTCGTAGGCGAGTTCGCGCCCGAGCCCGGAAAAAGCGCCGAGTGGATACCGTGGCACGTGCGGCGCAGCTTCAAGGAAAACCTTGCGGCGCTGCGGACCGCGATCGGCGGGAAACACGTGCGGTTGGCTGCGACGATTCTTGCGCCGGGATCTCCGTACGGAAAAATGCAGCTGGCCGCATGGATGGTGGCGCGGAACGTCCTGACGGTTTACGACGAGGATCTGCGGGTTGTGAGCGGGGCCGGATGGGGCAGGCTCCTGCTGCGACGGGCGAGCGCGAGGGCCGGCGGAGCGCGGACGCGGCAGTGGATACGCCGCATCGGCCATCCGGCGGAGGCTGAGATTCCGGTGCGCGCGCGCGCCGCGCAATTGTACGGCATCGTTGGCAGCCGAATTCGCCGGCGCTCGCGCGAAAGGCCGTTACCGCGCGAAGGAGCTTTGGCGCGCGGCATCACGGTTCTGATTCCGAGTCGGGATGGACGCGAATTGCTGGGCCAACTGCTGCCGACGATCCTTCCGCAGTTGGGTTCGAGCGAGGTTGTTGTCATCGACAACGGCTCTGCTGACGGGACGGCGGAATGGATGGCGGAGCGCTATCCGGAAATTCGCGTGATTCGGGATGCGGAGCCGCTCTCGTTTGCACGAGCGGTGAATCTGGGGATTCAGGCCGCGCGATTTTCACGCACGCTGCTGCTCAATAACGACATGATTGCGGAAGCCGGATTTGTCGAGGCGTTGGAGTCGGCATTCGATCGTGTGCCGGATCTATTTTGTGCGACGGCGCAGATATTCTTCCCAACGGGCGTGCGCCGCGAAGAGACGGGCAAGGCGGTTTGGCGCCGCGAGCATCCGCTGGATTTTCCGGTGCGCTGCGACGATCCGGTTGTCGGCGAGGATCTGACCTGGGTGTTGTATGGCAGCGGCGGCTGTTCATTGTTCGATACGGCCAAGCTGAGCGCGCTGGGCGGCGTGAGCGAGGTTTTCGATCCCGCGTATGTCGAAGATCTCGACCTCGGATATCGGGCATGGAAGCGCGGATGGCCATCGGTTTATTGCGCGAAGGCGCGGGTGGAGCATCGGCATCGCGCCACCACGTCGCGGTATTACACGCCGGAGCAACTTGATGCGTTCGTGGAGCGCAATTATCTGCGGTTCCTGATTCACGCGGTCGGCTCCACTGCCCTGTTCCGGCGGCTTTGGACAGAAGCGATTCGGCGATTACAGTTGAACGCAATGGAGGGCAGCAGGGCCGCGTTGGAGGCGCTGCGAAGCATTCCTCGGATCAGAGCGCGTCCGGCGCCAGCAAGCGGCGCGCTGAGCGAAACGGAGATTCTGGCGCTCGGCAACGGGGCTGTGGCGGTTTTTCCAGGACGTGCGCAACGAGGGAACCCGATCGTCATCGCGAGCCCTTATCTTCCCTTCCCGCTTTCGCACGGCGGCGCGGTGCGGATTTTCAATCTGATGAAGCGCGCGGCGGAAAGATGGGATCTGGTGTTGATCGCGTTCTGCGATGAATTGGCTGCGCCGCGGCCGGAGCTTCTCGAAATCTGTCGCGAAGTTGTTCTGGTGCGCCGCAGGGGCAGCCATTATCGCCGGGATATCGCGGTTCCGGACGTGGTCGACGAGTTCGATTCCGAAACGTTCCGGGCGTGTCTCAAGCAGGCGGTTTGGCGATGGAAGCCCGCGGTGGTGCAACTGGAATTTACGCAAATGGCCCAATACGCCGCGGATTGTCGTCCCGCCAAAACCATCCTGGTGGAGCACGATATTACTTTCGATCTGCAGCAGCAGTTATTGGCGACGACGCAGGAGACCGGCGTGGCTCGGTGGGAAATCGAAAGGCAACTGGAAAAGTGGAAGGACTTCGAGACCGCGGCGTGGAAACGGGTCGACTGCGTGGTGACGATGTCGGAGAAGGATGAGAAGGCGGTCACGGGCGCGAAGCGGGTGGTCTCGATTCCGAACGGCGTGGATACGGAATACTATCGGCCTGCCGGAGCGGAACCGGAGCCGCGCCGTTTGCTCTTTATCGGCTCTTTCGGACATCTGCCGAACCTGCTGGCGCTCGAATATTTTCTGCGGGAAGTCTGGCCGCTGCTGCCCGCCGGATTCACTTTGCATGTGATCGCCGGCGCGCGGCCTGAGTATTTTCTCGATTTCCATCGCCAGAGGGTTTCGATTAACGTGAACCAGCCGGGCATCGAACTGGAAGGATTCGTTTCGGACGTTCGCAATGCTTACGCGCGGGCGGAGGTCGTACCGGCGCCGCTGACGGCTTCCGCCGGGACGAATATCAAGGTGCTGGAGGCGCTGGCGATGGGCCGCGTTGTGGTGAGTACGCAGGCGGGTATCCACGGCCTTACTCTCAACGCGGGCCGGGAATTGATCGTCACGGAATCGGCGAGCGGGATGGCCGGGGCGATTCAGAGGCTGTGTTCCGATCCTGGGATGCGAAAAGAGATTGAAATGCATGCGCGCGCGGCCGCGTTACGTTACAGCTGGAGCGAGTTCGCCGCGCGGCAGTCGGCACTCTATGAATCGCTACGGTAGCGTTCAATTTGGTGGGGCGCGGACATGCAACTTCAGTCGCGTCTTTAAATGTGGCGCCCAAAAACGCGACTAAACAGCTACCGGCTCAAAGCCGGCAGGATTGGTTGCGACTGAAAGTCGCCTGAAGCGGACCGCGGCGCGCGTACTCCTGCATGTCGCGTCCCGACTCTTCAGGACGCGTGCTTCGACCGACCACAAGTGCCCGGATGAGTCCGGGCACGGCAGACTGAGAGTCTGCGCCACGAGGGCGCCAACTGCCGCACGCCTAAGACGCGACTAAAGTCGCGTGTCCGAATGCGGGGCACTACTATGAACATTGTGTGGATACCCGTTCGGCAGCATCTCACGCATAGAAAACTAGACGATATTCCCGCCGCCATTCAGCGTGAAATGACGTGCGCGGGACCGACTTCGGGATTGAAGCCGGGCGCACGCGTCGCGATCGGCGTGGGCAGCCGCGGCATCTCGAATCTGACTGAGATCGTGCGGTCGGTGGTCGGGTTTTTCCGGGAACGCGGCGCGCGCCCGTTTCTGTTTCCCGCGATGGGGAGTCATGGCGCGGCCACAGCCGAAGGGCAGGCGACAGTGCTCGAGCATTTCGGCATTGACGAGGCATCGATGGGATGCCCGGTGGTGAGCAGCTTCGAGGTCGTTTCGCTCGGGCGCACCGCCGAAGGCATCGAGACATTCGCCGGTAAAGACGCCTGGGACAGCGACGGCGTGTTCCTGATCAATCGCGTCAAGTGGCACACCAGCTTCGCGGGCGCGATCGAAAGCGGCGTGGCCAAGATGCTTGCGATCGGGATGGGGAAGATCGAAGCGGCGCGCTCCAGCCATGGTCATGCCCGTTCCCTGGGGATGGAAACGGTGATTCGCTCGGTGGCTTCGCATCTGCTGGTCACGGGAAAGATACTGGGCGGACTCGCGGTGCTGGAAGACGCGTTTCACGATACCGCGCAGGTTACCGCGCTCACTGCCGGCGATCTGATCGAACGTGAAGCCGAGCTGCTGCGGCTGACCAAATCATGGATGGTGCGCATCCCCGTAAACGCGCTCGATATTCTGATCGTCGACGAGATCGGCAAGGACATCAGCGGCGTGGGGATGGATTTGAAGATCGTGAACAGAGGAAACCACGGCCAGTACAATCCGTGGCCGGATACGCCGACGGTTCAGCGGATTTTCATCCGGGGGCTTTCCGAAAACAGCTACGGCAACGCGATCGGCGTCGGTCTGGCCGATGTGATCCATGACCGGGTGCTGGACAGAATCGATGTCAATGCGGGCCGGATCAATGCAATGACTTCGGGATCGCTAGCCGCCGTGCGCATCCCGCTGCATTTTCCTTCGGATCGCGAGTGTATGGAGCTGCTGATGGCAACGGTGGGCAAGTTCGACGCCGCGGAAATCACCATGGCGCGGATTCGCAACACGCTCGAAATGGGCACGCTCGCGCTCACCGAAAATCTGCGGGACGAGATCGCGAAGAATCCCGCGATCGAGATCACAGGGCCGCCGTTTGTGCAGGAATTCGACTCAAAAGGGAACTACACCAGCCCCGGTTAGCGCTTTCTTTGGTTAATGTCCGTTCAAATCAGTGGCTCATCGGCCTTCACGGACGGGGAAGGCGCACCTAAAGACGCTCGTGGTCGCCGCCCTCCCGCGGACATATGAAGAAAATAAATATCTCCTTTCCGCGCAAATATTTGGGTCGTTTTTGGGCGATTTCGGCTTGTATTACGCACCTCCCGGCATGAGAATTACTCACATGACTTCCAGATTCTCAGTTCTGACTTTGATATTTCTCGGCGTAGTATCGACCGCAGCGGCGCAATATACCCCGACCATTTCCGGCATCCATTCCTGGTGGTGGCTTGGAGCCGGTATTTTATACGACGGCGCCGGATGTTCCACAAATCCCCCCGGCGCATGCTATTGGGCCGAGGAGCCGCTGACGGCCAGCCCGAATGGGGCTCCTGGTACGCCCACCTGGACCGTTCAGACAAACCCCGGCGGCGGTGCAGTAACGCTCAATTGCTACACTTGCACCAGCGTCGTGGCGACGGCCTCGGCACCCAGCAGCTCGTGCAGCGCTGATGTCACGGTTTACGTGAGTTACGGGGGATATCAGTCCGCGGCCTTCACCATACTGATTAATTCGCCTGCCTACGCGACGCAAACGCAGGATCCAACCAACGCGGCATCTGGCAGTGGGTATCTTACAACATATATGTGGGGCATAACGGATACGTGCGGCAATGAAGACCCAGGCATGGACGGTAATGAATCTTTCGGGAATTTTACCGACGATTATGCGGAGATTTCCGGCATCGCCAACAACTGGCCGTGGTCGTCTTTGGTGCCCGGTCACCTGTATGATACAGGCTGGACATGGGCGGACAGGATCGGCGCAGTTTCCTCAGACGGTAGCTACATCCCGGATCCGACTAACCCCCAAACACCTTTGAGCGCCGTCCTGGTCGAGGATGACACCCCGTGGTCGCTCAACCTGTTTACTCAGACGATTGGCGACGGGCTCTCAATTTTTCGAGACGACCAACAATGGTATATTGACCACGGTGAACATCCATAAACGCTCGTCTTATTACCGCGATCTGAAAAATCTGGAGCCAAATCATGAACCGATTCATTTATAGTCTCGTGGGCGTCTGTCTGACGGCGATCTCGGCGGCGGCCGGGCTCGTAGGACCGCAAAGCCTCGCCTACCTTGGCCAGAGCGCCGATCTCATCGTAGTGGGCACCGCGGGTGGAACCTTTGCTGCCAGCTCGGTAGTCAATTTCTCCATCGAAGTGAGTCGAGTGGTCAAGGGCGACTCCTCAATCGCGGGCCAAACTATCTCAGTCTTTTGGACCTCGGCCAATTTTCTGACGCGCCCCGGAACGATTGTGTCGGCTAGCGGGTCCGGCATCTGGTTCCTAACCCGGCATAGCCGGAACCAAACAGGGAGCAGTTTTTGAAAAGTTGGACCTCATGCCAAAGTACACCCAAAGGCCCGTGGATATTGCTCCGCGCACGACTCCTCAAAAATTTCCTGCCAGGAAACGCGATGATTCAGATATAGAGGTACTAAAGCTGTCTGGGTCGCAGTGGACGCTTCTGCCGCTACTCGCTGGGAGACCAGACATGGAGGTGACGTACTTCCCCGCGCCCTCTGATCCGATCTTAAGTGCGTACCGCTATAACGCGAGCGCAACCCTAACGGACAAGCTCGCGTCGGAGGTCGCCTCCGCAATCGAGAATGCCAGCGGAGCGTCGAGTTTGCAGCTATATCTACTGGAGCACGA
>JASHSD010000868.1 GCA_030036985.1 Bryobacteraceae bacterium | reverse complement strand
CACGAATCGTGCAGTGATCGGATTGTGACTTTGACGGAGGAACTCCTTCACCAGGGGGAAACGGACCATGATCTACGACCTGGCCGATGTGGCCGCACTGGACAGCACAGGTATTGACGGTTTCATTTCAAGTTTTCACAAGATCGCCCGCGGTTCGAGGGGAAATGCCAATGGCGGGAGCTACTGGATGCCTTCTTCAGGTGTTTCATGTCAGTCACCTCGATACCTTTTCCGTCTTTACGCAATACGCGAAGATGAGGCGAGGGCTGAGAACGGGCGACGGTTCCTGGGCTGACGAGGTCTCCATGTATCTGCAAAAGATCTTCGATCCCGCGGCCCACGCGTATCGGGTTCGATATGCCATCGCCAATATTCTGCGCGACCGGGTTGCGCACGAGGGCGCCTTTACGAACTGCCTGGAACTGGAAGACGCCGACGAGGTGATTTGCGCAATCCTGCGCCGGGGCCTGAAAAACCAGAAGCTGCGGGCCGCGCTCCGGAAAAGTCACCTTATCAATCTTAACGATTGGCTGGTTCTCCATCCTGAGTTCTCAGAGGCGTATTACGCACCCGAACAATCATGTCTCCGCCAACATAACCCGGGAAGCCGTCGATGGAACAGGCGGAGAACATGACTGAGCTTGGGGACCGACAGCACAGAACGCTGTTCGGCATAGATCGCGGTGCCAACCGCTACAGCCGCGGCCGGGGCGCTATCATCGACAGCGCTCGGCATCCAGCCCCAGCCACCAAACGCACCCGCGGTCTGCGCGTGCGGCCAGTGTTACCGAAGCCAGTAAGAGCCGGCCGCCGCTCTCCATCGCCGACGATCAGTCAGGCCGCGGAGGCATCATGACTTTCCACAGCATCCTCTTCGAAACTCCCGACAACACTGCGGGAACAGAAACCGCGGAAGCGCCTGCCTTTTTTGGCGACTTAAGCCTCAACCAAATCGTCGATGCCATCACGGACGACTGGAACGAGTACAACCTGAGGCCGTTCTACTGCCGGCGGCTGAATCATCTGGACGCCATCGCCTATCGTCAGGAGGTCATGCAGGACCTCGAAGGCAGCGCTTTAATGGAAGAGGTCAAATCGTTCTCCAAGCGGATGCGCGCCATGCGTGTCCGTCTAAATCAGGCGACTCAGGCGAAGAAGTACGAATACCAGCATGCCATGGAGCGGCTGTTCCTGGGCGCTGTGGAAATCTATTGCGAAGCCGTCGAGTGTCTCTCGCGGAATATGTGCGATCTCGACGTAAGATCGCGAGGAATGCGCGCACTACGCGAATATCTGGCTGAGTATGCCGCATCGGAGTCTTTCCGCGATCTCGCGACGGACGCGAGGAATATTAAGGCGGATCTGTCACGTATCAGGTACTGCCTGCTTATCAAGGGCGGCACGGTGACTGTTCGTCACTACGATGCGGAGCAGGATTACAACGTCGCGGTCGAAGAAACATTCGGGAAGTTCAGGCTTGAGGCGGCGGAACGGTCCCGGCTCAATACCCCGCAGTGGGAGGGGATGAACCATGTCGAAGCGCAGGTGCAGGATCGCGTGGCGCTGCTGTATCCGGACACCTTCCACGCCCTCGAAACATTTTGCACGGTCCGCGCGGAGTATCTCGACGAAAGGATCGCCAAATTCGACCGTGAGGTCCAATTCTACGTCGCCTACCTCACGTATGTGGAACAATTCCGGCGCCGCGGCCTGAGCTTCTGCCGGCCACAGCTTTCGCAAAAGTCCAAGGAGATCCGAGGCCGTCAGGCTTTCGACCTCGCGCTGGCGCGGAAGTTGATCGGCGAGAAGACCGAGGTCGTGCCCAACGACTTCTTTCTGATTGGCCCGGAGCGCATCTTCGTCGTGTCCGGTCCGAACCAGGGCGGCAAGACGACGTTCGCCCGCATGTTTGGCCAGATGCATTATCTGGCGAGTCTCGGTTGTATGGTTCCCGGCAGGGAAGCCCGGCTCTTTCTCTTCGACCATCTCTTCACTCATTTCGAACGGGCGGAGAATATTACGAATCTCCGCGGCAAGCTGCAGGACGATCTTGTACGGATTCACGATATTCTCGAGGAGGCCACGCCGAACAGCCTCGTCATCATGAACGAGATGTTCTCGTCGACCACTCTCAAGGATGCGGTCTATCTGAGCAGGAAAGTCCTGGCGAGAATTTCCGCGTTGGATCTGCTCGGTGTCTGGGTTACGTTCCTCGACGAACTGGCTTCGTTCGACGAAAAGACGGTCAGCATCGTCAGCGCGGTGAATCCCGACAATCCCGCGGTTCGAACCTACAAATTGGAGCGAAGACCGGCTGATGGATTGGCATACGCGCTTGCGATCGCCCAGAAGCATCGCGTGACGTACGACTGGCTGAAGGAGCGCATCAAAGGATGAGACCCCTGTTGATGCACCCGGATCGCGATTTCGACTCCGGTCCATTGCCGCTCGATGTGATGTATGGCTATCGCGCTGCCCGTCGACCGCGGCAATCGCCGCCTCACGAGCAGGCCTTGATTGAGGATCTCGAGTTGGAAACACTGCTGAATGCGATGGCGGGCGACGATAAGTTCCTGTTCGAGGTGGCGCGGGAGGCGCTTCTGTCCGGGCTTCTGAACGATGTCGAAACGGTGCTGTACAGGCAGGAGGTTCTGAAGGATTGCCTCAAACAACCAACCGCTGTCAGACAACTCCACAAACTCGCGGTCGAGGCGATAGAAGGGACGAGGAGGAGATACCTTGATCTATCCAGCGCCTATCCATCTTCACGATTGCACTCCGCCATTGACCTGTTGGAAACGCTGTCCGGCATGCTCAGGAAATTGAGGTCCCTGGCCGGGGAGCAGGCGGGCCGATTTAAGTCGAAGGCCTTCACCGCGATGTTTGCGATGTTCCGGAACGAGCTGGGAGACGAATACCTTGATACCGTCGAGGAGCATCTGACGGAATTGAAATTTCGCAACGGCGTGTTGCTGAGCGCGGAACCGGGCGAGTGGGATGAAAGCGCCAACCTGACGCTCCGGAAGCGTCCCGACAAGACGCAGAACTGGCTGGACAGAATCACTCCCAAGAGGTCTCCCGGGTACACCTTTCGTCTTCATGAGCGGGACGAGGCGGGCGCGAGGGTTTTGTCGGAGATGCGGGACCGGGGGATCGGACGGGTTGCGATCGCGCTGGCCGAATCCGCCAATCATGTCCTGAGCTTCTTCAGGACGCTGCGAACGGAATTGACATTCTACGTCGGATGTCTGAATCTGTACGACCGTCTGGCGGCCAAAGGCGAACCGGTGTGCTTTCCCACGCCCGCGCTGGCGGGCGAGCGCAAGCACCGCTTCAGTGGCCTGTATGACATTTGTCTATCGCTCCACATGGAGCGCAGGGTAATCGGCAACCGCACAAACGCCGACGGCAAGAGTCTTGTCATCATCACCGGCGCCAACCAGGGTGGAAAATCGAGTTTTCTCCGCGGCGTCGGTCTGGCGCAGTTGATGATGCAGTGCGGCATGTTCGTCGGGGCCGAGTCCTTCGAAGCGGACCTCTGCCCTGCCTTGTTTACTCACTACAAGCGAGAAGAGGACGCGACGCTGAAAAGCGGAAAGTTCGATGAAGAGATCGCCAGGATGAGCGAGATCGCCGACCACGTTGTGCCAAATTCGCTCGTCCTCTTCAACGAATCGTTTGCCGCGACCAATGAGCGCGAGGGGTCGGAGATCGCGAAGCAGATCGTCTCTGCGCTGCTGGAGAAGCGCATCAGGATCTTCTACGTAACGCATCTTTACGCATTCTCACATATCTTCTTCGACCGACAGGCCGAGGACCATATGTTCCTGCGCGCAGAAAGAAAGACCGACGGGACACGGACCTTCAGGTTGCCCGAAGGCGAACCCACGGAAACCAGTTATGGCCAGGACTTATATCGCGAGATATTTGACTCAATCGGGCAATCCGGGAACGCGCTGCCCGGCAGCGGGAGATCCCCAGACGGAGAAATCGAACCTTGCGCAACTCCGATGTGCCTGAACGAACCCGGCGACAAGCGACCGTAATGGAGGCGGCGACGGTTTGCTGGCATTTTCTCCTGGGATGGCGCCATAATAATTCTGGCGTTGGAGTTCGCCTTTGACTGCCCCTCGCCGGGGAAGATGACTCCTACCAGGGTATTCTCTGGCGGGATTCGTCACCTTGAATCGTGGCCGGCGAAACCCTGCATTAGATACATTTTGAACCGGGCGCTGTATCAACCTGGGACGGGAGAGTTCGTTCATGCAGCGGAAACACGCCAGTCGATCCAACTCGCTTCCACTTAGCCTCGATGCCTATCCGAGGAAACAGGCTTCGCTCCACTTCGCGATGCCGGATGGTTGGGGTAGCCGGCGATGCCAGTGACGCCAACCAATTCGCAACAGCCATTTTCCGACAATCCGTCCGCGATAGGCGAGAGAAAAGAGAGGCTGTCTGAAAGGGGCGCCGCCTATGAGGTCGTGTACCGGAACGGCGAGTCGTTCATTCACGGGTTGGGTCGCCCCGCTTTCACCTTCCTGGTGAAGGACGAGGCTCATTGGGCCCATTTGCTTCATTGCGACCTCTATTCCGCCGCGAGTGCATTCATCCGGGGTGATTTCGACATTCACGGCGACCTGGTCGCGGCCGTCCGCTTCAAAAGAGAGAATACCCCCCGCCGCCTCGGTGACTGGCTGGCCTCAATCGCCGCCCGGATAGCGCCAAGAAGAATCGAATCGTGGTTTCAGACATCGGTGCGCGCCGCGCAAAACATACGTTTTCACTATGACCGTTCCAATCGGTTTTACGGCTCGTTTCTGGACTCCCGAATGGTGTATTCCTGCGCGTACTTCAAGGACGCAGCCCAGAACATCGAAGATGCCCAGTTGGGCAAATTGGATCACATCTGCCGAAAACTGGATTTGAGGCCCGAAGAGCGTTTTCTCGATATCGGGTGCGGTTGGGGAGCGCTTCTGATCCATGCAGCCGAAAAATATGGCGCGCGCTCGACAGGTTGCACGCTCAGTCTCGAACAAGAAGCATTTGCCGCCGCCGATATTGCTGAAAAGAGCCTGAAAGATCGGGTGACGATCCTCGAATCCGACTACCGCGCACTCAGCGGCCAGTTCACCAAAATTGCTTCAGTGGGTATGTTCGAACACGTCGGTCGCAGGCGTCTCCGGGAATATTTCCGAAAGGTGTACAGCCTTCTCGAGGATGAAGGGCTGTTCCTCAATCACGGGATCGTCCGGCCGGAAAGAGTTGGAGATGGGCCGGAAACCCTCTTTCTTCAGAGAAAGGTGTTCCCTGGAGGCGAACTCGCGACTGTGTCCAATGTTATTCGAGAGGCCGGCCGCGCGGGTTTCGAAGTCCTCGATGTCGAGAATCTCAGACCGCATTATGGACTGACCTGTCGGCGTTGGGTGGAACGACTTCAACGGAACGCAGAGGAATGTTTGAGGCATGTCGACCGGGAAACGTACCGCACGTGGCTGCTTTATCTCGCCGGCTCGGCCCTGAGCTTCGAAAGCGGTACAACGGACCTGTGCCAGATCCTTATGGCAAAACGGCGAGGGTCCGGATTCCGCCGCCTCACTCGCGATTACATGTATCTTCACGGGAACACCTGAAGGCGCCAATCGACGCCGCGCTAAGCCGGTTTATTCGTAACTCGTATGGAAATTTCATCAGAGAGTCCCAACCGAGGCGTGCAGGAAGGCGCTCTCCAGGCCGCGGGTTCCACCGCCTTGCATCGTTACCGAAAGTCGAGGCTCGAACTTGCCCGGATCATTCGATCCGCCCTGGATAGAGCGCGCGAACGCAAGGACGAGGAACTGGAGGCGCGTGCGCGAAAGCTGTTGACCCGTCTTTCCGAAGATCGCTTCTACCTCGCGGTCGTTGGCCAGCACAAGCGGGGTAAGAGCTCCCTGATGAATGCGATGATTCGACGCGACGTGCTGCCGACCGGCATTCTTCCGGTGACATCGGCGATTGTCGCGCTGCGGTATGACTCGGCCTTGAAAATTCAAATTCGGCAGCGGTCCTGGTCATACCCGATCGAGATCAAGCTCGATGAGCTTGGGGAATACGTCAGTGAGCAAGGTAATCCGGGTAACCGCAAGCAGGTGGAATCCGCCGAAGTCGGAATTCCCGCCGAGTTGCTTCGCTACGGGTTTTACTTCGTGGACACTCCCGGTATCGGGTCGGCTATTGCCGCGAATACGGCAACGACGGAAGCGTTCCTCCCCGAGGCCGACGCCGCGGTTTTTGTCACCAGTTTCGATTCGCCGATGAACGAGTTGGAACTGGAGTTTCTCGACCGCGTGCGGCAGTACGTCGACAAGATGTTCTTCGTGCTCAATAAGAGCGATCTTGTGGCCGATTCCGACCGCGACGAGGTGGCGGCCTTTGTGCGCCGCCGCATCGCGGAGCACGTCGGCAACACAACGTTCAAGCTGTACATCGTTTCGGCGAATCGGGAGCTGGCGGCGGCGAGGACGGGCGTTGGCGTCGCCGGAGATCGGGGAATCGAGGGCCTTCGAAGCGACCTGCAGAGCTTTCTTACAGCGGAAAAAGCGCGGGAATTTCTGAAGCGGATGGCGCAACGAGCTATCGATCTTCTCGAAGCCGAGCGACTGGAAGCGGGTCTCGCTCAGTGGACGACAAGGGAAACAAGTGCGGCATCCGGCGCGGAATCGGCGCTCAGAGCGGCGGCCGCGGAATTGAGCGCCACCGCCAGGGAGATCGTTGAGGGCATTCGAAGTCCGGTTCT
>JASHSD010000867.1 GCA_030036985.1 Bryobacteraceae bacterium | reverse complement strand
TAACATTCCGTGTCCAGATGACTTCTCAGCTTCGAAAGCCACGCATCGTTGTTAGTACTCAGGTCTGACATGTGCACCTCCAGGTGACCTACAAGAGTGGCACGCGTCCGAAATAATGGCGAGCAAATGTGGGCTAAAGCCCCGCCAGGCGAATTTCGGCAGCTTTCCTCGTCATTAACGAAACCTCGCCATTAGCCAAATGGAATGTTCCCGATCACGGCATCGAAAAAGTTTGCGGGAAGCTGCGTCTCTTCGAAGGCTTTCCCGTGAATATTCGAGTCCGGATAGAGGTTGCCGGCGATTTGTGCGGTCACCGAATCCAGCTCCACACCCGTGCGCTTGGTGTCCGGGTACAGGTCTTCTGGCATCATGCCGAAGAAATGACCCACGCCCATCGACGGTTCGAGAATGTGCGCGCCTGCCTTCAATCCGAACTGCGCCATTGCGTGCCACATCGCCTGAATGACTTCGGGAGAAGTGTAGTGCGCGTTGGGCGTGGAAGCGCGGGCTGAGGCGTACTCTTCGGCGCTGAGAACATCGCTCAACTCGTCCGCAATCTCCTGCCAGTCGTTTGGAGGATACGGAGCAAACAGACTGGAAAGGGCGCCCCAGCCCGTGTACTTGACGAGAACGGCCTTCTCTTCCGGCGTCGCCGGCCGTGCTTCGGCCGCGATCGTTTTGAGGATGCGGATGGCGGCCAGATTGGCCTGTGCCTTTTGTTTGAGAGTGCCCTCGCCGATCCCGTGGGCGGTGGTTATACGGAAGTCGCGGGCAAGGGTTGAGACGGGTCGAGGGTCGCTGGATCGAACGACAACTGCGGCTGATCCTCCTCGTCCGGAAGGAACGCCCACTCCCTCGTCGCGATCTCCCACGCTAGCTGGTAATCCATCTTCCGGACCACCGTCAACTCGTACAGAAGGTTCCCCGTCAACTCCTGAGCCGCGAAGATCGCCTGCTGAAGCTGATTCTCCCGGGTCAACTTCTGCACCATCGTCGGCCGGTGGCGTTTCCAGTGTTCGAGGATCTGGTATCCGAGAGGCGTCAGCATGTTCGTCTCGATCATCGTGGAACTCCGTTTCTAAATTACCAAGGATTTCGACTGCGGGCGTTTCCGAAAAAAGACTGAGTTGACCGAAGTCCGCCGCGGGAGTGCCGAATCGCGATTTTGCCATACCGTTCTTACCGACTTCAGGCGTTGACTGCCGTGAAGAGCGGCAGGTGGAACAGCCTTGCCCAGCCGCTGAGAGCGGCGGCCTGATACTGGGGAATCGCTGTGTCATCGAACCAGAAGCTGTTGCTGATTCCGATGATCACGGTCGGGTGCTGCAACATCGAGGCGAGGACTGGAAAGGTCAGCATTTCCTCGTAGCAGATGAGCACGGCGGCGCGTTGATGGTCGATTTCGATGACGCCGGGACCATTGAGCCGAAGCGGAACGCTGACGTTGCTGAATGGTCTCCACATGCCGATAGGAACCGGCACGCGTTGATACAGAGTGCCGGAACTCGCGCCAACCGCGAGGAGCGCATTGTCCACGGCTTCCGGGCTTGCCAAGTCGCGGATGCCTCCGGGCGACGAATGGCCGTTCTCAAGCGCGTCGATTGACGCCGAAAAGTTGTAAACCGGGAGTGCCTGGTTCACACGTCGGGCGGACGGCAGTCCTGCGCCGAGCAGGAGAGTCTGGCCGCGCTGGCGGCATCTATCGAGGGTTTGGCGCCAGAATGCTTCCGTCGCTCCGGACCAGCGAGGAACAATGAACTCGGGAAAGATCAGGACGCGGGCGGGAGACTCCGCGGCTTTCTGTTGAATGAACGTCGCTGCGGCGTAATCGCGGGAGGGCAGCGAGAGATCGCCGAAGTGAGTATCTACGGCGGCCCATCCGGGAATTGTTGGGGCTTCCGTCGAGGTCGCGACCCGACCGATTGTGGCGAGCGTGCTGAAGACGACGAACGCCGCCGTCCGAACGGACGAAGTCATTTCGGGGAAAGACAGAAGGATTCCCGGAAGCAAGCCCACAGCCGCGAGCCCGAACCAGCCTGTCGATGGAAACAGATAGCCGGCTGCGGAAAGCGGCGAGATGAAGCCGATGATTCCGAGTGGCGGAATTGAAGTTGCGAGGAGCGCGAGCGGGATTCGCCACAGATAGCAGGTGATTCGGTCAGTCCAGGCGACCGCCCACGGCAACGACAGCAGGATCGCCGCGGCCAGCCAGATCACGAGCGGGACAAGCGGACCTGTCGATGGTCCGATATACCGCTGGAGGCCCGGAATCATTGGCCAAAGGCCGGCAGTGTAGTATCCGAACGAGCTCTCGAACGCGGCCATGCGGCTTCTCGGCGCCAGGCAGGCGATGGGCATTCCTGCCGCCGCGGCCAGCCCTGCCGGATGGCCGGTCGATACGCTCAAGCCGATCGCGACGGCAGCGCAGAATGAGAGAGCGTTTTTGGATCGTTCGGTCATAAGGTAAGGAACGGCTTCAACCTCTCGCGAACAGTGGCGATTGAAATCGGACCAAAATACCGGCTGTCGAAGCTCAACGGGTTAAACGACGATGCAACCCAAACGGTCCCGGCGCTGACCCGATACGTTCCAAACGGATAGTGCGCGAGCGGTCTTCCCTTGCTGTCGCGCACACGGGGAGCCGTATTCTTGAGCAGAATTCCATCGATCCGCAGCCCCAATTTCGAGACCACCACGACATCGCCGGCCTTGGCAACGATCGGTTTCAGAAGCGGACTATCGCCATCCGGGCAATTGCCAGGAGTCCGATATTTCCTGACAACTGAAATCCGCGCAAGCGGTTCCGGCGGGCAGAACTCTACGAGATTGGCGTCCGCCGCGGCGGTCACGCGATACAGCCCGATGGGAAGCGACGCAGTTGAATTGAGCCGCACTCCTCCCCAGGCGCAAACGGCAAAGGCTGCGGAGAACGTAAAGGCTACGGCCAGAACGGGTTTAAACGGGCCACGTGTCAGCGAGTTCATCATGGTCCAGATCTCCACCGGTTGAAACCTTGGCCGCGTTGTTGTCGTGTGCCACGGGAGAAGGCTGCGCCGAATTGCCGATCACGTGGCACGACTGAACAATCACCTCATGGACAGTGCGCTCTGACCCGTCCTTCGGCGTGAATTTGCGCTGTTGCACGGTGCCTTCGACGAAGAGGTTCGTGCCTTTCTCAAAGCTCACCGCCTGGTCGGCCAGAGTGTTATAGAACGTCAGGCTATGCCAGTTCGTCTGGGTGATGGTCTGGTTGTCAGCAGCCCTGTAACGATGCGACTCCCCGAGTCGCGCGTTCGCGACTCTCGTCCCGGAAACCAGGGTTCTCATCTCGGGTTTCGCGGCGAGAAAACCGGCTATCTCAATGCGGTTCATTTGCATGCTTGGTGTGCTCCTGTTCTGATTTCTTCAATAAAGCCCTGCATCCGCGGGCTGGGAACTTCCCCTGCCGGGAGCGGAGCGGCATTGGCCGATTCCGGCTCCGGCGCAACAATCTCGGCCTCGCTGATCGCGTGTCGCGTACGATTCAGTGGTGGTTGCGCGACGACAACGCCTTTTTCTATCGACCAGAAGTTCGTCGGCGGCGCCACTTGCGCTCGCGCCGCGAGCACGGGGTCGGTGAAATAGAGGATTTGCGTGCCAAGAATCGGGTGGTGGCCGGAAACGAAAATCAACATATCGCCCGGCGCCACAATCCGCTCGGCGTTGCCCTCGCCTTCTTTTTTCGGCGGCTTGATGCGCCCCACTTCGTCGGGCGTCATGAGTGGCCGCTGAATGTGCTCGACGCTCGCATTCATGTGCCCCATTACAGGTGACAGGCGGGAGCCGCTGAAGTTGTAGCTCGCCCTGGCGACGGTAGCGGTTCCCGTCATTTTCGAGAGCAATTCGGCCGTCTCGAATTGATTCGGCGCGAAGGCAATGCGCACATGGCAATTCGACACGATGCTTTCGTTGGCGCCATACGCATCCACAATCTGCCGAATGTCCTGCGTCACCAGATACGCTTTTAGGCCGTAACCGGCCATGTAGGAGAGCGCGTCCGCGAAAACTTCCATCCGATTGAGGCTGGGAAATTCGTCAATCAAAAGCAGCAGGCGATGCCGATTCAGCTTCTGGTCCGTGCCTTCGAAGGCCATCCGCTCCGTCAGTCGGTTGACGACCATCGTGAACATCAGGCGGATCAAAGGTCGGAGCCGCATTTTGTCCGAAGGCGGCACCACGAGATAGAGGGAAACGGCGCGTTCGTGGCCCACCAGATCGCCGATCGAGAAGTCGCTGGCGGACGTATTCCGCGCCACCAGCGGATCGCTGTACAGCGTCAGGGCGGTCTTCGCCGTCGACAGGACTCCGCCAAAGTCCTTGTCCTCTTTGTCGAGCATCTCCTGCACTTTTTCCCGGACCGTCGGATGCGTGCGCGTAGAGCCGCCGCCTGGCATCTCCCAGTTGTATTTGCCCTCAACATCGTGGACAAAGTTGAGCAAGTCACTCAACGTCTCACGAAACCCGGAGCCGGGTCGTGTAAACACGTTGGCGAGATCGCTCAGACAGGCAACTCGTTTCGAGACGGCCGCGGCATAGCAGACATGCAGGATCATGCCGGTCGTGATCGAAGCCGCCGCGTCCTGCCAGTAGCGTTCCTGCGGCGAATCCTCGCCGGTTCGCACGATCATATTGGCGATGTTCTGCGCATCGGAAACATCGCGCGGAGTGAAGATGCGGACTTCCTGAAGCGGGTTGAACCGCGAAGAGGAATTCTGTTCCACCGGCGAGAACTTGAAACAAAGATGACCCTGACTTGCCCGAAAACCGGCCGTCTTTGCCCAGTTCTCTCCCTTGATGTCGTAGATGACCGCCGATTCCTCCCAGGTAAGGAGCGTGGGGATAACCAGGCTCACGCCTTTGCCGCTGCGCGTCGGGGCAAACGCCAGAACGTGTTCCGGCCCGTTGTGGCGCAAATAGTGGAGACGATTTGACGATTCATTCCGCCAGCCGCCGACGTACACGCCTCCCTTTGCCGCAAGCAGGCCTGTGGCCCGAATATCGTCCGGCGCTGCCCAGCGCGCCGAACCATGGATGTCTTCGGCGTTCTTCGACAGGTTCTGCGCGCGGCGGTTCGCCAACAGAAAAAATGCGAGGGCGGTGACCATGGTCTCCGCGAATGCGATCATCTCGCCGTGAAAAAGCGGCTCCCGAATCCATGGCTCCCGAGCAGTGCAGTACCGCCATCCCCACGCTATCCACGCGAAAGGCTGGTAAACAGCGTATGCGCCGAACCGCAAAGCGGGAGCGCCCAGCGCCGGCTGAAAGCGGAATTGCTTCGCTATGTACTCTGTCGCGATGAAGCTCGACAGAGCGATCAGGAAAAAACCGGCTATCGTGGATCGCCAGTCGTAAGAGCCGAGGAAGCCCGGATCGCTCGGCCTGCGGTACATGGTCGTCTTCTTGCTCACGTGCATGCCCCCGTTCTCGAAGGGTTCCCGGCCGTCATCGCTCCAAGCCTTGGGTTTTGCCGCGTTCGCGAACCTCACGAACGAGCCCGTGACCGTTGCTGTACGTGATCGACAGTTTTTGTCCCACGCGCGCCTCCGTGTCGAGAAGTTCTTTCGAGTGCGCGATCGCCGATGTCTTCGATATCTGTTGCACAACGAACGCTTCGGTTTCGCCAATAACGACTCCTCGATAGATGCCGCCGTCTGTTACTGCAAGGTTTGTTCGCGCGGCGGTGCCGAGTTGCTTTCGAGCAAGATCCTCAACGGCCAAGAGCGATTTCTCTGCGCCATCGTGCGGCGGTGAGGCCGGCTCGGG
>JASHSD010000866.1 GCA_030036985.1 Bryobacteraceae bacterium | reverse complement strand
TCGAGAGCTAATGAGAGACAATTGTTTCGCTACCACGATAATCGTCGCTTTAGTTTTCGGTGGGCGTCAGACTCATGTGGTCGATAACCACCACCGGAAGCAGGCGTTTGCGCTTTTCGAGCCTGAGGCCAAGTTGTCGGCTAATCGCCTCGGAGAGGGATATGGCGCCACCCTCTACGGCTTCCGGCCGGTCCATCATACCAGCCTGGGTAAAGCTCAAATCGAAGTCGAGGGTTCCGTCAATGCCGGTAGCATCTTCTACAGGATAGGCAAACTGACGGTTGTCGAGCTTCTGGAGCGTCGATGCAAACTGAGCGATGGTGACGTTCCGGCACGAAAGCACGGTGGTGAGCCAGGGGTTGGTGTCACGCGGATCATTGGCCATGTTTCGGGCTTCGTGACAACCGGCGCGATTGGCCGGATCGGCCCGCTTCAGTTTCGGCTTGGCGGACAACAAAGCATAAGCCTCCATCAGCCGATCTTCGACGCGCCATTTCATCTGGAAGCGCTCGGTCAGTAAGACGCGGGTCATTTCTCGAAGATCGTCATCCACTTCGGCTGTCGCGTCCAGCCCCGGTGCATTTGTGTCCTTTGTGGTCCGTGCGTCAATGGCCACATCGACAGTGTCAATACCCTTCGGCAGACCAATGAATCGTTGGCGGGTATGGATCGTATTCATATCCCATGCGAAACCAAGCACGGTCATCAACGGCGCCGAGGGAATTCTCAAACCTCCTCGGGTGACACGAAATGACAGCACCTGCGGTTTCTTGTTCAGCTTCACCGTGGCCACCTCGAAGGTCTGCTCGTGCGGGGGTAGCTTCTCTGCGACGTCTGCGTCGTTGGGCGTGGGCTTCTCAGCTCGATCGACGACCAGCACAGGCGCCGGCTCCCGACGCAAAGTGAAGCTCAGCCCCAAGTCCTTCTCCACCGCGTCTGAAACTGTGATCCGGGGAGCGCCCTCGGGAAGCGCCTCAGAACGCGGGTTCCATTCCACGCTGAAATCCCACTTCCCTTCGAGACCAGTCTTATCTATGACGGGCTCCTTCACATAGTCACCAGCAGCCCCCCTCAGGCGCGCGGCGAACGCGGTCATACTTATGTTGCGGCACACGAAAGTAATTGAGCTGGAGCCGGGTGGCTGGCTCGCCCGGTTGCATTCGGCGTCGCCGTCTCCCGTAGCCTCGGCCAGCTTCGGTTTGCCCTTACCCAGCGACAACACATAGGCGGGCATCGGGCGCATCTCAGTGTGAACCGCCAAGTGAAAGCGTTCAGCCAGCAAGCTCTGCACCATGCGGCGCACCGCTTCCGGCGACGTTTCCGCCGGCGCTCGCCCGGCTATGTCAAAGCGGTCAAACTCCAGCCAGTTCGGCCCTCCAGCAATGTTTTCGGGAGCCACGTGATAGGCGATTCGAATGAGGTCGAGCAGCGTTGCCTTGCGGAGATCATAACGCTCTCCGCGCAAAACGCCCCCTGACACCCACGTGAAGGGATTCAATGCGGGGCCGCTCGCGTGGACGTCGGTGGCTTCAAAGTGAGGATCGGGCGGGACCTGGCCGAACCCGGCAATAGCGAAAATCGTCAGAAGAAGGCCGGGGGCGCGCATATGGTTAGTGTGACAGAGACTAGGGGCGAAAAGTTCCCTAAGACGCCGTCGTGTTGACCGATCCTCGGCCCTCCGGCCCCATCGTCGTCCCGAACTTCTGCAAACTTCTGGAGCCAACGTTCACGTCAGCCTTGCCGCGCTGCATGCGAGGGTTCTTCTGCCTTCTCGCATATTCGCTTTGCACATCCTTTGCGAAGCGTGTCAGGCGGGGGATCGGAGACCGCATGTCATCTCGATAGACGGTTACCGATCTCCTCTGTTGACATGCTGCCCGAGGAGCGCCTCCATCAAGGGGAGGCGCTCAGACGATTGTGCCGGATTCAACCATTTCGCCTTAGCGGCGTCCTCCACCGCCACGGTACCCAGGCAGCGCATGTTCTCCAGCGCCACTGTGGCTTGGTGCTGCGACCACGTGGCCGCGACCGTCACGGGCCTCATTCGCCTGGAAATGGTTGAATGCCTCCGCACCACGTCCGGGTAGCGGGCCTTTGTATCCATGATGTGGATCGAAGCGGTTATCCACGTGGCCATGGAAACCCGCCGGGCCGTGGAACCACGGTCCCGCACCAACGAATATGCCGTCAATAAACCAATCCGGTCCGTAGTACCCATACGGCGCGCAGTTATACGGCGCGTAATCGAAATATCCGTATGGACAGACGGGCGCAACCCCGATATTCACACCTACAGAGACTTGTGAATTTGCGAGCCTGACAAAACTAAACGCCCCGAGTACGATGGCAGACAAAACAACTGACTTCCAGAAAGTCATGGCGTTCTCTCCTCAAAACTTCCTCGGCCTCTCTTCAAAGTGACCAGTTAACGTCGTATTGGATGACGATGGTCTCAGGGAACTGTTGCTACCGGAACCGCCTGCCTTCCAGCGTCCTTGCGGCCTCGTGGCGGAATAGCTCATTTCACCGTATCCCTATTCGCCTCCAAACACGAAAGCTCATCTCCTGAATGAGGGTACCACAAAAATCCGGTAGCTCTCGATATGGGTATAATCCCGAGGGGAGTGTCTACTTCCGGCAGATGACGGAGTCACCGGAGATCTACGAGGACCGCTCCCAGAGCCGCGCTCCCCTGCCTGCCCGCCGCAGGCGTCCTGAAAACACTTCGCAATGCCTCGCCGTAGCGGTACGACATCAAGGACGCCGATTCGTTCTTCGTGGCCGCGCGCATTTCCGCTATACCAGGACTTCCCGGCCATCGTTCTCGTCGACCGAATTTGCGGCGGGCGATGCGGACAGCGGTCGTATGCCAAACGGCATATTCGCTGATACTGCATTCAGCAGTCGCACTCTATGTGGTAAAGAATCACAATGCATAGAGTCCGAAGACTCTGAAGATTATGAATTCCACTCCCGATGAGGCGAAGCAAGCGCCTGTGGCGCCGAAAACAGGCAGACGCGCGCTCGTGGTCATAACACTCTGCGTCCTGGTCGGTGCGGGTTATCTTTTGTCGCAAACGCGGAACGAACCTGCGAAGAAAGGCAAATCCGGAGGCAAAACCGGGCAGTCCGCGGTCGTGCCCGTTGCTGTGGCGAAGGTCAGGCGCGGCTCCGTCAACGAGTTCATCACCGGCCTTGGCACCGTAACGCCGCTGCGTACTGTTGCTGTTACGAGCCGCGTGGCCGGAGAGCTGATGAACATCGGGTATACCGAGGG
Organism: Bryobacteraceae bacterium; assembly: GCA_030036985.1. Taxonomy (GTDB): domain Bacteria; phylum Acidobacteriota; class Terriglobia; order Bryobacterales; family Bryobacteraceae; genus BOG-234. The sequence goes on along the minus strand of JASHSD010000866.1, from coordinate 15,502 downwards.
GCAGATCGTCAAGAAAGGCGACCTGCTCGCCGTCATCGATCCGCGGCCTTACCAGGCCGTGCTCGTTCAGGCTCAGGGGCAGCTTGCGAGAGATCAGGCGCTGCTGAAGAACGCCTATATCGATCTGGATCGATACAAGAAGGCGTACCAGGTGCATTCTATTCCGGAGCAGCAGCTCGCCACGCAGCAGGCGACAGTCGAACAGGATGAGGGCATCGTCAAGCTCGACCAGGGCAACATGGATGCGGCCCAGGTAAACGTCGATTATACGAAAATCTCGTCGCCCGTCGATGGTCGCGTGGGATTGCGCCTGGTCGATCCCGGAAACATCGTGCAGGCGAACGGCACGAACAGCCTGCTCGTCGTGACGCAACTCCAGCCGATCACCGTAATTTTCACCGTGGCGGAGGACTACATTTCCGAAGTCGTTTCGCAAATGCGCGCCGGACGCACCCTTCGGGTGGATGCGCTCGACCGCGATCAGCAGAAGGAAATCGCCCCGGGAACGCTGCTGACCATAGACAACCAGGTCGATACGACAACGGGCACGGTCAAGATGAAAGCGACGTTTCCGAACGAGGACAATGCGCTGTTTCCGAATGAATTCGTGAACGCTAAGCTCCTGGTGCGAACGCTGTCCAATGTCGACCTGGTTCCGAGCGCCGCGATTCAGCACGACAACGACGTTGCCTTCGTCTATGTCGTCCGGCCGGACAATACGGCGCAATCGCGCAACGTCACCGTTACGGTGACGGACGGAGATACGACAGCGGTGACCGGAGTCGAACCGGGCGAAACCGTGGTAACGGACGGATTCGACAAACTGCAGGACGGCGTGAAGCTCTCGATCCACGCGGGCGCCACGCTTGGGAGCGACAGCAGCGCTCCGCCTGCCGCGTCGCCGGCGGCAGGCGCCAACGCCCGGCCTTCAGCGCAGAGCAAGAGCGCACATCCAAACGGTACGGCGGAATGAATCCTTCCCGCCCATTCATTCTGCGTCCGATCGCGACATCTCTGCTGATGGCGGCGATCCTGCTGGTCGGGATCGTGGCTTTCCGGCAGCTGCCGGTGTCCGCACTGCCCGAAGTGGATTACCCGACGATGCAGGTGACGACGTTCTATCCGGGAGCAAGTTCCGATGTCGTCGCCTCCGGCGTCACCGCGCCGCTCGAACGGCAGCTCGGCGAAGTGCCCGGTCTGAATCAGATGATTTCGACCAGTTCGGAAGGCGCTTCCGTCATCACGCTTCAGTTCGTCCTGAGTCTCAATATCGACGTGGCCGAACAGGAGGTTCAGGCGGCCATCAATGCGGCACAGACCTATCTGCCGGCGGATCTCCCGCTGCCGCCGGTGTACAACAAGACGAACCCGGCGGACGCGCCCATCCTGACGCTGGCCCTGACATCCCCGTCGATCACCCTGTCGAAAGTCGAGGATCTCGCCGACACGCGTCTGGCGCAGAAGATCTCCCAACTGCCCGGCGTGGGCGCGGTGACCATCAGCGGCGGTCAGAAACCGGCGGTGCGGATTCAGGCGAACCCGACCCAGCTCGCTGCGTACGGATTGAATCTCGAGGATCTCCGGACCGCGCTGACAACGACGAGCCTCGATTCCGCCAAAGGAAGCTTCGACGGACCGAAACAGGGCTATCAGATCAGCGCCAACGATCAGCTGGTCACAGGGAAAGAATACCGGGACGTCGTGGTTGCCTACAAGAACGGCGCGCCCATCATGCTGAAGGACGTCGCCAGAATCGTCGACGGCATCGAGAACGTGCGCCAGGCGGCGTGGATGAATCGCACACCCGCGGTAATTGTGAACATCCAGCGCCAGCCCGGGGCCAACATCATCCAGGTTGTCGACCGGATACAGGCGTTGCTGCCAAAGCTCCGCGCGACCATTCCGTCCTCGATCGGCATAGCCGTACTGACGGACCGGACCATTACCGTGCGCGCGTCGGTGGCGGATGTCGAGTTCGAACTGCTGGTCTGCATCGCTCTGGTCGTGCTGGTCATCTTTCTGTTTCTGCGGAGTCTCCCGGCCACGCTCATACCCGGCGTTGCGGTGCCGCTTTCCCTGATCGGAACCTGCGCCGCGATGTATGCGCTCGGATACAGCCTCAACAATCTGACACTGATGGCGCTGACGATCTCGACCGGGTTCGTGGTCGACGATGCGATCGTCATGATCGAGAACATCACCCGGTATGTGGAAGAAGGCGAGCCGCCGCTCGATGCCGCGCTCAAGGGGGCCGAACAGATCGGATTCACGATCATGTCGCTCACGGTGTCGCTGATCGCCGTGCTGATCCCGCTGCTGTTCATGGGCGATATTACGGGCCGCCTGTTCCGTGAGTTCGCGGTGACGCTGAGCGTCACCATCCTCATTTCCGCATTTGTTTCGCTGACGCTGACGCCGATGCTGTCGGCACGCCTGCTCCATCACAAACCGCAATCGGCGCAGGGCATGCTGTACCGGATGTCGGAGCGCGCGTTCGAAAAGATTGTCGCAGTTTACGGCACGACGCTCGAATGGGTGCTGAAACATCGCACTCTCACGCTGACGGTGGCCGCGGGAACGCTTGCCCTGACTGCTTTTCTTTTTGTCCGAATTCCCAAGGGATTTTTTCCGGTCCAGGATACCGGTGAAATTCAGGGCATCTCCGAGGCCGGCCAAAGCGTTTCGTTCCCCGAAATGTCGGCGCTGCAGCAGCGAATGGCCGAAGCAATTCTGCGGGATCCGGCGGTAGAAAGCCTGTCGTCCTTTATCGGCGTGGACGGAACCAACACCACTCTCAACTCGGGACGCATTCAGATCAACCTGAAACCGCTTGACGAGAGAAAGATTTCGGCGTCTGCGCTGATCCGGCGGCTGCAGACAAAACTCTCCGGGATCGACGGCATCACCCTTTACATGCAGCCGGTCCAGGACCTCACGGTAGAAGACGTCGTCAGCAAAACGCAATATCAGTACACCCTGGAAGATCCCGATGCCGGCGAGCTTACCCGATACGCGGCGGCGTTTGTCGCGCGTCTGAAGGCGCTGCCGGAACTGGCCGATGTGGCGAGCGACCTTCAGACGCACGGGCGCGGCGTGTCGCTGGACTTCGACCGGCAGACGGCCGCGCGCGTCGGCATCAGCGCGCAGAATATCGACGATACACTTTACGACAGCTTCGGACAGCGCGAAGTCTCCACGCTTTTCACACAGCTGAACCAGTATCACGTCGTCCTGGAGGTGATGCCCGAGTACCAGGTCAATCCGGAGCGTCTCCACGACATTTATATCCGGTCGGGAGCGGGCGGGGAAGTTCCTCTCAGCACCTTCACAAAGGAAACCAATCTCGACGCGCCTTCTCTGATCAGCCATCTCGGACAATTCCCGGCCACGACGGTGTCTTTCAATCTGGCGCCCGAGGCGTCGATCGGCGCCGCGATCGATGCGATCCGAAAGATCGAGACCGCCATGCCGGCGCCCGCGGCGATGTCGACCTCTTTTCAGGGCACGGCCCAGGCGTTCATCTCCTCGCTGAACAACGAGGCGGTGCTGGTGCTGGCGGCGATCGTAACGGTGTACATCGTTCTCGGGGTTCTCTACGAGAGTTACATTCACCCGATCACGATCCTCTCCACGCTGCCGTCCGCCGCGGTGGGAGCGCTGTTGGCGCTGTTGCTGACCAAATCCGAACTGACGGTAGTGGCAATCATCGGCATCGTGCTGCTGATCGGCATCGTGGAAAAGAACGCAATCATGATGATCGACTTCGCGCTGGAGGCGGAGCGCACGCACGGCAAGGAATCGTACGAGGCGATCTTCCAGGCGTGTTTACTGCGCTTCCGACCGATCCTGATGACGACCATGGCTGCTCTGCTCGGGGCCGTTCCTCTGGCCTTCGGGACTGGCGTGGGCGCCGAGCTGCGGCGCCCGCTTGGCATCACTATCATCGGCGGTCTGATCTTCAGCCAGATGCTGACGCTGTATACGACGCCGGTGATTTACCTCTTCTTCGACACGCTGGCAACGAAACTGGGAGCCTTCCGGGCCAGGTATCTCGGCGGCTCGGGGCAAGAGCAAGCGGCAGTGGCGGGAGATTAATATGAGCCTTTCTTCTCCCTTCATCGCGAGGCCGGTAGCGACCACGCTGCTGACGGTCGCGGTGGCGCTGTCCGGCATCGTGGCGTTCTTCCTGTTACCCGTTTCGCCGCTGCCTCAGGTCGATTTCCCCACGATTTCGGTGTCGGCGTCGCTTCCGGGAGCCAGCCCCGAGATCATGGCTTCCTCCGTGGCGACGCCGCTCGAACGACAGTTCGGCCGCATCGCGTCCGTCACCGAGATGACCTCCAACAGCACGCTGGGGCAATCGGTTATCACACTACAGTTCGCACTCGACCGAAACATCGATGCCGCGGCGCGCGATGTGGAAGCGGCCATCAACGCGGCCCGCGGGTATCTCCCGACAGACCTGCCGGCGAACCCGACCTATCGCAAGGTGAATCCGGCGGACGCGCCGATCCTGATCGTCGCTCTGACCTCGAATAAACTCAGTCCCGGACAGCTCTACGATGCCGCTTCCACGGTTTTGATGCAGAAGCTGTCGCAGATCAAAGGAGTGGGGCAGATCACACTCGGGGGCAGTTCCCTGCCCGCCGTTCGCATCGACGTGAATCCGACCCAGATCAACAGCTTCGGTCTGCAGCTCGAGAACATCAGGACCGCCGTGGCGGCCGCGACCGACAACGAGGCCAAAGGCGCGTTTTCCGACCGGCGCGCGCGGTGGAGCATTCACGCCAACGATCAGCTCATGAAAGCGAAGGATTTCCGACCGCTCATCGTGGCGTATCGCAATGGTTCCCCGGTCCGGCTGTCGGACGTCGCCAATGTGCAGGACTCCGTGCAAACGGTGCGCTCTATCGGTGTCGCACAGGGAAAGCCCGCTGCGCTGCTGATTATTTATCGCCAACCCGGCGTCAACATCATCGCAACGGCGGACGCGATCAAAGCCGCTCTCCCGCAACTCAAGGCCGCCATTAACCGCTCCATCGATCTCGATATTGTTCTCGACCAGACCGTGACGATCCGGGCGTCGGTGAAGGACGTGGAGCGCACGCTGGCGATTTCGATCGGGCTGGTCGTACTGGTCGTCTTCATTTTCCTTCGCGACGTGCGGGCTACTTTGATTCCCGCCGTCGCCGTTCCCGTCTCGCTGATCGGAACCTGCGGCGTGATGTACCTGATGGGCTACAGCGTCGACAACCTCTCGCTCATGGCGCTGACGATCGCAACGGGCTTTGTGGTCGATGACGCCATTGTGGTGCTGGAGAATATCACGCGTTACCGCGAGGCGGGCATGTCGGCAATGGCCGCGGCTTACAAAGGCGCGGAGGAAATCGGCTCGACGGTGCTATCGATCAGTATCTCTCTTGTCGCGGTGTTCATCCCCATTCTGATGATGGGCGGAATCATCGGCCGCCTGTTCCGGGAGTTCGCGGTAACGCTCTCGGTGACAATTCTGGTGTCTCTTGTCGTCTCGCTCACCACCACTCCCATGATGTCCGCGCGTCTGCTCAGCGACAAGGGGCATGGAAAGCTTTACCAGGCGAGCGAGAAGGCGTTCAATTTCGCTCTCAGGATTTACGAATACAGCCTCGGCTGGGTTTTGCGGCATTCCGCCATCATGCTGCTGATTGCCGCGGGCACGCTGGCTCTGAACGTCTATCTGTTCGTCATCATTCCGAAAGGCTTCTTTCCGCAGCAGGACACCGGGCGTCTCAACGGCAATATCATTGCGCAGCAGGACACATCGTTCCAGGCGATGGTCTCCCGCCTGATGAAGCTTTCAAAAATCGTGCAGCAGGATCCCGCCGTGGCGACGGTGGCCGGCTTCTCGGGAGGCGGCGGCAGCACCACCATCAACACCGGACGCTTTTTTATTTCGCTGAAGTCGATCGAAGACCGGAATTACGTGACCGCCGATCAGATTATCACCCGGTTGCGCCCGAAACTGGCGACCGTACCCGGAGCCACGCTTTACCTTCAGGCATTCCAGGATCTCCGCGTGGGCGGGCGCCAGAGCGCCGCGCAGTATCAGTACACGCTTCAGGATGACAATCTGGCCGAGCTCAACCAGTGGGCTCCCAGGATGCTCAAGCTGATGCAGAAGATGCCGGAGTTGACCGACGTCAACACCGACCAACAGAACAACGGCCTCGCGGCCGGTCTCGCGATCGACCGCGAGACCGCGGCGCGGCTGGGCGTATCCGCGGCCGACATCGACAACACGCTCTACGATGCCTTCGGCGAGCGTGAAATTGCCACGACCTATACATCCATGAACCAGTATTTCGTGGTGCTGGAAGTGAATCCCGTCTTCTGGCAAAACCCCGACGGACTGCGCGACATTTATGTCTCGACGGCGAATGGCGGCGTAGCTCCGCTGGCGGCGTTCACTCATTACCGCAGCGGCACGGCCGCGCTGGCGGTGAATCATTCGGGAAATTTCCCCTCCGTCACGATCTCGTTCAATCTGGCGCCGGGAGTGGCGCTGGGCGGCGCCGTGGACGCGATCAACGCCGTCTCGCAGAAAGCCCGAACACCCGCAACCATTACGACGAACTTCAGCGGCACGGCGCAGGCATTTCAGGATTCGCTGAAGAACGAACCGGCGCTGATCGCCGCCGCGCTCGCGGCTGTTTACATCGTACTGGGGATCCTCTATGAAAGCTGTATCCATCCGATCACGATTCTCTCCACGCTGCCTTCGGCCGGCGCGGGAGCGATTCTGGCGCTGATGATCACGCATACCGAACTCAGCGTGATTGCGCTCATCGGCATTATCCTGCTCATCGGAATCGTGAAAAAGAACGCCATCATGATGATCGATTTCGCGCTGGAGGTAGAACGCCGCGACCGCAAGACGCCGCGTGAAGCCGTGTTCGAAGCCTGTCTTCTCCGCTTCCGCCCCATCATGATGACGACGATGGCGGCGCTGCTCGGCGGTCTTCCGCTGGCTCTCGGCAGAGGCACGGGATCGGAACTGCGCCGCCCGCTCGGAATCACTATCGTGGGAGGTTTGATCGTGAGCCAGGCGGTGACCCTGTTCACAACGCCCGTCATTTACCTTTACATGGACAGCCTCAGCTCCTGGCTGTCGGGGATGCGCCGTTTATTCGGGAAGCCCGCGTCCCATCGGCCCGAGCCCGCGGCGCAATGAGATCCCGCATATGAGCAAACACGTGAAATGGCCGATCCGTACCTCGACTTCCGCGATCATGGCGTTCCTTCTGCTGCAGGCGTGCAATCCGGCGCCGAAGTACTCAGCGCCGGCGGTGCAGAGTCCGGTGGCATTCAAGGAGTCGCTTCCCACCGAATTCAAGGAATCCCAGGGATGGACGCTCGCCGCTCCGGGCGACGACAAAATTCGCGGCAACTGGTGGGAGATGTACAACGACCCGCAACTGAACGCGATCGAAACCCAGGTTAAGATCTCCAATCAGAGCGTCGCGGCGGCGGAGGCGAATTTCCGCCAGGCTCGCGCCCTCGTGCTGTCGGCTCGTTCCGCGCTTTACCCGACCGTGACCGGAGGGTCAGGTTATACCAACTCGCGTTTCTCGTCGACCCTCAAAGGTTCAACCACGGCCGGAGGCGGTTCGACATCCGCACCGGCGGTCAACACAACGACGACGACCACCGGGGTCACCGGGAACGCCGCGACGGGGATGATCAACGATTTCTCGCTGCCCATCGGCGTCGCCTACACGCTGGACGTCTGGCACACGCTTCGCAACACGCTGGCCGCCAATTCGTATCAGGCGCAGGCGAGCGCGGCGGATCTGGCAACGGCGCTTTTGAGCATGCAGGCCGAGGCGGCGACGGACTATTTTCAGGTGCGCGCACTCGACCAGGAGCGGCAGATACTGGCGGACACCGTCGCCAGCTATCGCAGCACGCTGGAGCTGACGAGTTCCCTTTTCAACACCGGAATCGACTCCGACGAGAACGTTTCCGAAGCGCAGACCCAGGTCGACATGACCATCGCCCAGGAAACCGACGTGGGTGTTTCGCGAGCGCAATACGAGCACGCGATCGCGGTGTTGATCGGCAAACCGCCAGCGAACTTTTCCCTGAAGGCCGCGGCCTTCAATCCCGCTCTGCCGCCCGTGCCGGTGGGCCTGCCATCCACGCTGCTCGAAAGACGGCCCGACATCGCCGCCGAGGAGCGGCTCGTTGCAGCGGCGAATGCGCAGATTGGCGTGGCGCGCGCCGCGTATTATCCCAACATCACTCTGAGCGGCAGCACCGGATTTCAGAGCTCCGCCATTGCCGATTGGTTCTCCTGGCCGAGTCGGTTCTGGTCGCTGGGTCCGCAGATGGCCGGCACTCTCTTCGACGGCGGCGCCAGACGCGCCATCAACGAAGGCGCCCAGGCGACATACGACGCCGCGGTCGCGAATTATCGCCAGACCGTGCTGACCGTCTTCCAGGCGGTGGAGGATAACCTCGCGGCGCTGCGAATCCTCGCCCAGGAGGCCTCGGAGCAGCGGACCACCGTGGCCCAGGCCGAGCACACGCTTGACCTTGCGACCTCCCGTTTCCAGTACGGTGTGGACAGCTATCTGGATGTGATTGCCGCGCAGACAGTGGTTCTGGCAAATCGCGAGACCGAGGTGCAGATCGAGGCGCGGCAGTTGCTGGCGAATGTGCAGTTGATCGAGGCGCTCGGCGGCGGCTGGGACGAATCCCAGCTTCCCCAAATGAAGGATCTGCTGCCAAAGAGGGAGAAGCCGGAGAAGACGGAAAAGACGGAGAAGCCACACAGCGAGACGCCGGCGGCGACCGGAAACTGATGCCCGGCCGTTCAGGGCTTCGCGCAGTTTCCGCGTAAGAGGTGAATGATCCCGCGTCGGAATCCGATGGTCACCGCATGGGTCCGGTCCCGCGCGTTGAGCTTGCCGAGAATGCTCTGCACCTGAGCCTTCACGGTTCCGGCCGCCGTGCCGAGCCGCATCCCGATCTCTTTGTTGCCGAACCCGCTCGCCACATACTCAAGGATCTCCGTTTCACGCTTTGTGAGCGCGAGGTCCGGGAAATACTCGCACAGATTCTGCGCGACGCCCGCCGGAATGAACTTCTTTCCGGCATGCACGGCGCGAATGGCCTCGATGAGTTCGGCGTGTACGGTTTCCTTGAGGAGATAGCCGCGAACGCCCGCCCCCAGCGCGCGGTGAACCTCCTGATCGCCTTCATAGCTGGTCAGCACGATGATTCGGGCGTCGTCGAATTCCTCGCGAATCAGCGTCGCCGCTTCGATACCACTTCCATCAGGCAGCCGCAGATCCATCAGGGTCACATCGGGGCGGACGGCGCGATAGGTGGCGACGGCTTGCGCAACGGTCGCGGCTTCGCCGGCCAGAATCAGGTCCGGCTCGGCTGCGAGAATCGCAGCCACTCCTTTCCTGACGACCTGGTGATCGTCGACGCAGAGCACGCGGATGGTTCTGGAAACTTCAGGGCGAGACATGTTCGGAATGCGGTTCGGCAACGGCCGGACGGCGGCTCCTTTCCCCCGCTTGCGGGGAGATGGCGACAGAAACGCGGACCGTGGTGCCGCGCGCATTGGATTCGATGTTGAGATCGGCGGCGATTTCTCTGGCTCTCTCGCGCATGCCGGCCAGACCGAAATGACCGAAAGGTTCGGCTCCGGCGGCAAAGCCGCTCCCATCGTCGCGGATACAGAGTTCCAGTTCTCCGTCGCGCGCCGCGCAGGTAACCCATAACCTGCCTGCGTTGGCATGCCGCACGGCGTTTGAGATCGCCTCACCGGCGATGCGCAGGAGTTGGTATTCGACGGCGCGGTCAGCAAAACCGCCGACTCCGTCTGTGTCGATCACGAGGTCGACCGCTCTTCCGCGTGTGAGTTTGGCGACGGTCTCGCGCAGGCTGGAGGCGAAGTCGGGTTCCGCCGCGCCGGAACGCAGATCCCAGAGCGACCTGCGCGCCTCGATCGCACAGGCTTCGGCATCCTGAATGATGTCGCCCAGCGCGGTCTTCTCGCGGGAAACGGGCAGCTTTTTCCACAGCGCCTGCAACTGCATCATGACTCCCGAAAGCTGTTGCACCAGAGTGTCGTGGAGATCGCGGGCGATGCGCGCCCGCTCCGCCAGCACCGCCGCGAATTCGCGCTTCAACCGAACCTCCCGCCGGCGCCAGATCAGCCAGAGTGTCAACGCCGCGAGACCCGCCATGACGCAGAAGAACCAGGGCCGCTGATAAACGTGAGGCTCGATCGCGAACGCGATCAGGCCCGCTGCCGGGCTGGCGGTCCCGTCCACGTTGCTTGCGACCACCTTAAACCGGTATCTCCCTGGCGGCAGGTTGGTGAAGAACGCCTCCCGCCTTGGTCCCGCGTCCGTCCATGTCCGGTCGTACCCTTCCAGCATGTACCGGAAGGTCACTTTTTCGGGGTTGACGAAGCTCAGTGCGGTGTAGCGGATGTCGAGATTTTTTTGGCCAGGCTGCAGCCGCGCGGCATCGAGATTTTCCATCCTCTCGCCGTTGACGTATACGCTTTCGACGCGGACTGGAGGCGGCACCGTGTTCCGCGGAAGGTGGTTGGGATCGACCGCCACAAGACCATTGGTCGTCGAAAACCACATGCGCCCGTCGCGCGACTCGATAGCCGCGGGCTGCGCCGCCTCCTGACATTCGAAGCGGAACTGGCCCGTGCTGAACGGAACGCTTTGCACGGAATGAACCTTGCCTTCGGCAAACCGATTCAGATCGGACTCCGCAACACGGAAGATGCCTTTGGCGGAAGCGAACCAGAAATTCTCATTGCGGTCACGGAGAATGGCGTAGATGCTGGCGTCGTACAAGCCATCGCCCACCCGATAATAGGTCGCTTTTCCGTGTTGCCAGCGGATAAGCCCCCGCCCGAGCGTACCCATCCACGTAATATGGCGCTCGCGGTCGATGTACCAGGACCGCACCGTGCGATGCGGATCGATCTCTTTCGCATTGGTGAACCCCTCGCCCGCAAGATAGGAGAATCCACGCGCTGTGCTGACGAACAAACGCGTCTGCAATCCTCCCCCGAGCGCCACAACCTCGCCGGATGGTTTCCGGGACGGCACAAACTCGCCGCCATTGAACCGGAACAGCCCTTTTTCGGCGCCCGCCCAGACTTGCCCACCCGAATCGATGAAAATCGAGTGCGTCTCCGTGTCGCCGATCCCGAGTCGGAAGGTCCGGACGACCCGTCCCGCGCGAATCCGGCTGATTCCTCTGTCCGTTCCGGCCCAGATATCGCCGGAATGATCCAGCGCCAGGCTCAGGATGCGATTGCTCGCAAGTCCGTCCCGCGTGGTGATCGACCGGAAATTTCTGCCGTCAAATCTTCCCAGCCCTTCACTGAGCGTTCCGACCCAGAGATCGCCGCTCGCGTCCTCGATCACCGCGCTCGTATCGTTGCCAGGCAGTCCTTCCCGGCGCGTGTACGGCGTAACGGGAGGATCTGTAAACTGATCGAGCCCCGTTTGGGTGCCGGCCCACAGGCTTCCTTCACGATCGAGGCACAGAGACAGAACCGAGCTGTGAGAAAGGCCGTCCGCGGTGGAATACGTCGCGATCTCGCCGTTGCGATAACGGCTGACGCCGAGCCTGGACCCGATCCACAGCGTGCCGTCCTTCGATTCGCTGAGCGTGAGGATATTGTTATCCGCAAGACCCTGGGCGGAAGTGAAACGTTCCACCGAGTCGCCGCGGATGCGATACAGCCCGGTGTGCATCCCAACCCAGACGTCTCCGCCGGATGCGCAATAGAGGGCTCCGATCGGCGAATCCGCAGCCTCGGGAATTCCCCGAAATTGCGTAAACCCCGACCCCTTTGAGCGGCTGAGACCAAAATCGATTCCCGCCACCCAGCGGGCGCCGTCCGATGCTTCACAGGTAGCCCGTATGCGATCTTCCGGAAGGCCATCCGCGGTCGTAAACACGCGTCGGTGCGATCCCCGAAAGGAGACGAGGCCGGCGCCGGTGCAGGCCCAAACGGAACCCTCCCGATCCGGCGCTACGCAGAATGTATCATCGCTGGGGAAGCCGTTTGCCGTTGAGAAAAAGGTCAGGCGCCCATCCCGCCCGGCCACCGTCAGCCCCGCTCCAATGGCGCCAATCCAGAGGTTCCGGTTGTTGTCCTCGGCAAGCGCCCGCACGAGGGTTTTGCGGAACGGCGTCTTCCCGCCGTCCGTGAAGTCGCGAAACCGCATCCCGTCGAAGCGGATCAGTCCATCCTGCGTTCCCAGCCAGATATAGCCGTCGCGGCTTTGAAGAATTGCGTAAATCGAGGGTTGAAGAAGGCCTTCCTCCCGCCCCCAGATGCGATGGGAGTACTGGGTCGGAGACTTCCCCGGATCGAGGGCGTAGAGCGCGGTCACGCACGAAAGCAGAGCAAGTATCCGGAAAACTACAGACATTGGCCGGTAATCTGGATATGACGTATCCGATGCGCGAATTGTATCCACGAAAGCGTCGGTTTGAGGACACGGACAACACGGGATCAACGGCAGGATGGCGCGCTCCACCTCCGCGGCGGCCCACTCCAAGCCCTTGCCTTCCCGTCGGAGGACTGCGCCGCGAAGATCCTGCCGGCCAGCGAAACCGCATTCCCGGGCGACCACCAACTGCGCGTCGCGCAACGATAGAGGAAGGGCCGGAGCCGGCAATTGCGCATGTGCACCGGCGAGTGCATCCGCGCCGGCGGCAGCGAACTGGCGCACCAGTTTCTTTGCCTGTTTCCGGATGGATTCGTCGAGATTGTCAATTTCATTCCGCGCCACGTAATTGCCTCTTTGAGCCACGAGCCTGGTTCCGGCAAGTTTCGGGCAACTCCGCAGAGATGGTCAGCCACCCAGAGAAAGCGCCGGGCATGGCGTTCCGCCGGGATTACCCACTTTAAGTCCGGGTCCAGAGAGGGACTCAACTGCTCCGCCGGGTGGCTGTCGCGCTGGCGTTTGGATTTGACCGGCGTTTCATAGAGGGAATCCGCAGCGCCCCCGCGTGGCCCGCCCCTCGGCTGAACCAATGTGGTCGTATTCCGCCCGGAGGGCCGAGCCAGCCACTTCAGCGGATTGGCGACTTGCGCTGGCTTGCGGCGGAACGCTATGCTTTCCCGTATTCCCGAACGTTCACTCGCAGCTGCGCGGCGATCATTGGATCGGCCAATCCTTCAAGTAAGCGAACGGAATCTGATAAATCTCCGACGTGTTTGGTGAATCCGGCTGCACTCCACACTGTTGGTAGGACGCCGAACGTTACCGCTTCGGCGAATCGCCGCCTCCGCGTCGGTCCTCAACGTGGTCACAAACCTCGCCCGAAGCCTCTTGCTTTTCCTGCCGAGGTAGTCCGCATATGACTCCAGAACCGTCGCGATATCCGCCATCTATTGCTCAAAGGGACAGCAACCCCAATCGCCCCAGAATGAATGCCGAAGGCGCATAAAGTGATTCAGACGTGCTCGTCCGGCCCCGGATCGTAAAAAAATCCCGATGATCGCTTGCGTTCGAGTTCCCGCCGGATATTCGCGAGCGGGTCGTCAGTCGCGGCACCGACCGCGGATTCACCGTTTCCCCGCATCGTTTCTGAAGACAACTGCGCCGCTTTCCGATCCGCAGTGCCGAGGCGTTTCCGGGTCCGGGAGACGTATACGCGGAACTGATTGTACGGCATCACCAGTCCGTCCACCTGCAGCGCCTCCCAAACCTCCCGCATCGTTCTGCCGCTCTTCAGGCCGGCGCTGATCTCCGGCCACGCCCAGACCACCTGACCGGTCTTTGTGCGCGGAGGTGTGTCAGCAAGAGAGCGCGCAGTGGGGAGCTGCGCCCTGTTTTTCCTCGGCTCGTGCGGGCGGTCCATAATCTGGATTTTAGCGGTGCCTGCAACAGTTTGCAACCATCTGCAACAGTTTGCAACAATTCCAGCTTCCAGATCAGGGCCTGCAACAGAATGCAACAGTTTGCAACAAATCGGGGTTGCCAGGCGATCATCGGAGGCAGCAAACACCCGGTAGTGGAATATAAAGGAGGCGGGATGCGCGGCGTTGGTTTTGCGGGTGTTTGCTGCCTTGGCGCAATGACTTAGCTCGGGATTCATTTTCCGCCCCGCCGCATCCCGCTTGGGATGCACCCTTCTATTAGCCAGAAATTCTTCCTATTAGCCAGAAATTCTTCGCCGCCCGTGTCCCAAACTGCCTCCGGCAGGCCCTTAGTACATAGGGACCTTTTTCAATGCCTCAGCGCACGATTCGATTCAGCGACAGAGCGGCGAAGCAGATCGCGGACACAGCGCGTGTACGCGGCTTCACATCGGCAACCGCGTTCATCCGTTACGCCGTCGAGCAGGAGATGGCCGTTCGAAAAGAAGATATCACCGGAGCCGAGGAGCGCCTTGGCGCCAGTGTCGACCAGGTGCGGCGAGAGATTTTCCGAGTCGCCCGCGCCCAGCAGGCACTCTTCGCCTACGTCGATTCCCTGACGAAGGCATTTCTGACCTGCGTACCGGAGCCGCCCGCCGATGCCAGGCCCCAAGCGGTGGCCAGGGCGCGCGAGCGCCACGAGCGGCTGGTCAGGACCGCCGGCCGCTCGATGACCGGAGAATCGAGCGAGGTCATGGGCACACTGGTGAGTCATGTCCCGGAATAGCGACGAAAAGCGGTTTCGGCTCCGGCCGCGAAAACCGCCTCTCAAAAGAGGGCCGGGCGAGTCGATTGCATGGGCGCGAGCCTTCCAGACCGTGATTCACTATGCCCGCGCAAGCTGCGGGCCCAAAGCGTCCAACGGTCACGAGGGCGCAAGCAACCGCCGCGCGACGACATCGAGAAATCAGCGCTGCGCAGTCCGGGTGACTTACGCCGGGAGCGGCGTCCGCGGCCAATGGCGGGCGCACGGCCGCTATGTCGCGCGAGAAAGCGCCGCCGGCATTCCGTCCGAAGCCGGGTTCGATGGCAGCTCTCAGGCGATCGACATCGGGGCGCGGCTGGACTCATGGCAAGCGGCGGGAGATCGGCGCCTCTGGAAAATCATCGTCTCGCCGGAATTCGGCGACCGCGTCGATCTGACGCGGCTCACGCGCGACCTGATGACGCGGGTCGAGCGCGATCTGGAAACGGATCTGGAGTGGGTTGCGGTCGAACATTTCAACACGGAGCATCCGCACGTCCACGTCGCCCTGAGAGGCGTCTCCCCCGAGGGGAAAAGCCTCGTACTGAAGCGCGAGTACGTGAAAAGTGGGATTCGGGGCGTCGCCGAGGACCTGTGTACGCGGCAGCTTGGACATCGAACTGATCGCGATGCTGCCGAGGCGGAGCGGCGCGCGGTCGGGGAAAAGCGATTCACATCGCTGGACCGGCTGATCGTTCAGGCCGCAAGCTCATTTTCTGACGCTTCTTCGAACGAAGCCTCGGTGACCGTCAACCCGGCGAACCGGGGCGATACGGAACGATCGCGAGTGCAGC
>JASHSD010000865.1 GCA_030036985.1 Bryobacteraceae bacterium | reverse complement strand
GTCAATACAAAACTTATAGCTACCTTGAATCATAAACAGATAAGATGAAATTACCCCCAAGCCAAGGGTGGCAGAATTGAAGTTGATCGAAGGTGGCTATGGTGCCAATGAAGTCAACGTTTCCGTGAACCGATGGTTCACGGCCTCATTCGGGCTGGCGAGCCTGCTGCTCGCCGGCCTTGATTCATCTTGGCCGGGAAACGTCCCCACTATCGGCTCACGGAAAAGGCGATCTGTTCGGGCGTATCCTGACCCGCTATAAACGAATGCAGAGGTTTTCGGGCAGATCGTTTCGAAGACCAGGGCGACACTACGATGCCGCGGGAGGGGCTGCTGCGCTCGCCCGTGATCGCAATGCCTCGTAGAGTTGCGCGGGACCCAGAAGAATATCCCGCAACCCGCTACGCACGCGCTCGGATTCCAGCGCCTGCTTGCTCATTATGTTGTGGGCAGCGAGCGCATCCATGATTGCGCTGAGGAGTTCGTTAGAGAGATCGGGGGAGTTCGCGAACTGCTCTTTCGTATTGTTGGCGGCTTGTTGCATCAGAATCACTGATTCGAGCAGTTTGCCTCTGATCACGTTGTTCACGTAGACCAGCCGGTCGTCCTCGGTCAACTCGCCTTCAAACAGATCGTTCACCCTGGTGATGATCTCCGCGAGGCGCGCCTTCTCCTTTTCCTGCACCGAGCCGCCGCCGGATTCGGTCAGCGGACTCAGTTTCGGGCTTTCACCGTCGCTGAGGGGCACCTGCCGCTTCCCCTGGCTCCTCAGGTTGTGATGCGTAAGGACGACCTGCGAAAGATCGATCCCGTCGCGCTCGCGCCCGAATTCCAGCAGCGGCAACAGGCGCTTATAGAAGATGGACCGCTTCTCGATGGCTGTATTTCCGTAGTCGAAAATCTGCGAAAGAAACGCATACATGCGCTGGAAGACGCTCATGTCGTGTTTGAAAAGCACCAGGCCGTTCAATTCACTTCTGCTGTCTTCCGCGGCTTTCGCGTCATTCCGTGCATCGGCTGCCCTCATCCTCTCCTGCGCCGCTTTGTATCGCACAAGCAGGCGCGATGCGACCGGCTCCAGCGCGGCGGCGAGATCACTTTGCTTCGATTTCGGATTCAACTCAACTTCAACCACACGATTGACCTCGAACTCATCGTAGAAGCCCGCGGCATCGAGTTTCATGCGCAGATCAAAAACGAGATGAGGGTCGGTAACTCCGGAAAGCTCTGCTGTCTCATAATAGGTTTTAAACGCGGTGAGGATCTCCGCGGTCAGCGTGGCCGAGTAGGCCACGCCGATCGTGGCCGGAGGCAGCGTCGTGGTTGTAATCAGCGGCCCCGCCGCCATTGTCGAAGCAGCGGAGACCATCGCCACCAGCACGACCTGTAGACTGCGATGGCAGCTCATCGGAGTTGACCGAGCCACGTAGTTCCGTAAAACCGTCAGCCGATACGGAACAACCACGATACCAGTTCTCGTCAGCAGTTCACTTCGAAATGCGCGCGGCCCAGTCTGCTGGGGCCGGGCACGCTGGAAGTCAATCGTCGTCGCCGGTCTCGCCATCAATCCGCCAACCATTTAAATTGGGTTCGTATTTTCGCTTCGATGCTCTAACGTGTGGTTGGAAACAAGCGATGCCCCCGCGCCCCCGGTCTCCGTCGCGAAGACTGCTATTACTGGTACGTAAACGTTTGCGGCGAAAGGAGAAAAGAACTAAATGGGCAAGTTTCTTCTCGGATTGCTGACCGGGGCCGTCCTGATCGTACTGATCGGCGTAATCGCCGTCTTCTCCGTTCTGTCTTTGCGGACCAAACCCGCTCCGGTCGCGGATGGCTCCACGCTCATCCTGCACCTGCGGGGCGACGTTCCGGAGACACCGCCCGTCGGCCTTCCCGCCTCAATTCCCTTTCTGCAGCCCGAAACGCCGCTGACGGTGGAGGATGTCTGGAGCATGCTGCGCAGCGCGGCATCCGATTCCCGCATTAGGGCCGTTGTCTTCGAACCCGAAGGCGCCAGCCCGGGTTGGGCCAAGATGCAGGAAATCCGCGGCGACCTCGAACAGTTCCGCAAATCCGGCAAGCCCCTCTTCGCTTACCTGAAATCGCCGGATGCGCGCGCCTATTACATGGCGTCGGCCTGCTCCAGGATCTACATGTCGCCCGTCGACGTGCTCGATCTGAAAGGCATCGCGCTGCAGTTGATGTTTTTCAAGAACACGCTCGACAAACTGGGCGTGCACGTCGACGTGGAGCACGCGGGCAAATACAAGGATTATGGCGACCAGTTCACCAAAACATCGATGAGTCCGGAGACCAACGAAGTCATTTCGAGCATCGCGGACGATATCTACGCGGACCTGATCGGCGCGATCGCCAAAGGCCGCGGCAAAGATGCGGCAACGGTGCGCGCCACTCTCGACAATGGCCCGTTCCTGGCCAAACAGGCCAAGGCGGCCGGCCTCGTGGATGAGCTCCGATACGAGGACCAGGCCTTCGGCGAACTCGCCGCCACGCTGCATCAGTCCGCGCTGAAAAAAATCACCGAGCAGGATTACAACCAGACGCCGCCGGCCGCGGGCGGGAACAAAGTCGCTTTCGTGGTGGCGGAAGGAACCATCACCCGAAGCAACCCCGATCCGACCAGTACGACCACTCTCGAATCCGACACGTTCGACAAGACTCTTAGCCGCGTGGCCAACGACAGCACGATCAAAGCCGTGATCGTGCGCATCGATTCGCCGGGCGGCGAGGTGGTTGCTTCCGACGAGATGTGGCGCGCCATGAACGAACTCACGCGCAAAAAACCGACGGTGATTTCGATGTCGGACGACGCGGCTTCGGGCGGCTATTACATGGCGATGTCCGGGGCGCCGCTGATCGCGTATCCCGCCACCGAAACTGGTTCGATCGGGGTCGTTTTCGGCAAGCCCGATCTGCGCGGATTGTTCGACAAAATCGGCATTACCGAAGATTTTGTGAGCCGCGGCCGTTTCGCCCTCATCGAATCGGAATACTTTCCGCTCAACGATGCCGAGAAGATGAAGCTTCGCCAGGGCATCGATTCCGATTACGAGGACTTTCTCGCCAAAGTGGCGGCGGCGCGGAAGAAGCCGGTTTCGGCAATCGAGCCGGTCGCCCAGGGACGCGTATGGTTGGGCGATCAGGCGAAGGAGAACGGTCTGGTGGATGCGCTGGGCGGAATCGACCTGGCGATCGAGATGGTGAAGGCCAGGGCGGGCATTGCCGCCAATGCTCAGGTGAATCTGGTTCTTTATCCGCCGAAACGCAGCCTTCTGCAGATACTGTTCAGTCAGAATCCCGACCCGGACGCGGAGGTGGACGCCATGCTTTCCGGCGTGGGCCTCGAACCCATACGCAGAGCCTGGCGCGACGCAAGCCTGCGCGTCTGGATGAAAGGCGGCATGCTGCGGATGATGCCGTTCAGGATTCGTATTCAGTGAACTCAGCAGGGAGGGCGAAAGACTTATGCGGACAAGCTTCGAGCAAATGAGCGAGGGAGTCAGTCTACGAATTCCGTCCCGATCTGAATGTGGCTGTGGAGAGGACTCCGGACGGGCGGCAGTTTGTCGTCATCATCCGCGAAGATCATTTGTCCCGCGCGCAACGCGAGAAGGATTCGCCCACCGGGCCGCGGTCGCCGCGAACGGACGCTCCCGCAAAAGTGATTCTGCCAAGGTAGTGTCCTGGTTTGGACACGCGACTTCAGTCGCGTCTTTAAATGTCGCACAAGAAAACAGATGTCGCACCCGAAAAACGCGACTGAAGTCGCGTGTCCGGTTATTCCTGGACACCACGCCGGCGCGAGAGGTCAAGCTCGGCAAAGCCGCCGAGCGGGAGCGCCGGCACCCGATCGCGGAATACGGCTGTTTGTTTCCACTTGTTCGCCGGCATCGAGAGCAGTGGCGGCGGAGGACGGCGGTTGGGCTCGAACGCCGTCAACAGCCAGGTTTTTGTAGCGGAGACGATCTGGTGGACGACGGGGGATTCGAACCCCCGACCCCCGCATTGCGAACGCGGTGCTCTCCCAACTGAGCTAGTCGCCCATCACCCACGGAAACCGTGCGAAACAACTACAATATAACAGATGCCTGCCTCCACGCTCGATCCCGCGCAGCTTGAGAAAATGCGCGAGGATTGGGACCAGCGCGCGCGCGAAAACGCCCGCCATTTCATCGCCACCGGGAACACGGAGTGGGATTCGGCGCAATTCTACGACTCCGGACGCCTGAACGTGTTCCATGAGATCCTCACCGATCTCGGCAACGTCTGCCAGGGCATGAGCGCGAAGCAGATGAAGGTGCTCGAAATCGGCTGCGGCGCCGGACGCATGACCCGCGCCCTCTCCGAAGTCTTCGGCGAGGTCTATGCGGTCGATGTGAGCGGCGAGATGATCGCCAGAGCAAGGGAAGCGTTGGCCGACCGCCCGAATATTCACCTCTTTCAGAACAACGGCGCCGATCTCGCGGTGCTCGGAGACGTGCGCCTCGACTTCGCCTTCTCCTACATCGTCTTTCAGCATATCCCCAGCCGCGACATCATTTACAGTTACGTGCGGGACGTGAATCGGCTCCTCAAGCCCGGCGGCCTGTTCAAACTTCAGGTCCAAGGGTGTCTCGCCACCGAAGGCGAGCCGGACACGTGGCTGGGCGTGCATTTCACCCAGGAAGACGCCCTCGAAATGGCGCGCGAGTGCGGCTTTGAAGCGCGCTACAGCGTTGGCGTCAATACCCAGTACTTCTGGTTGTGGTTCTTCAAGCCGTAACGTTCTCGCTGTCGTTATTTCTGCCCTGCTGCTCCCGTTCGGCGCGGCGTTTGGCCCAGTACCGCTTCATGCGCGCGGATACTTCTTCGCGGGCGGTACGATCCATCGATTTGCGTCCGCGGCGTTTCCGGGCGGCGTGGACCTGAGGATCTCCGGCGGGATCAAGGTTTTCCAGGGACTCAATAATTCTTTGCAGCCGTTTTCTTTCCTGCTCTAATTCAGAAATAATCCGATAGAGATCCATAAACTCCCATTCGACAGTTTGAATGTTACTAATCCACAAACCCTCCAGCGAATTATCGAACGAAAATGGGCCAATGTGTAACGAAATGATACCCGTAGTACCGGAATACCAGCCAGGACCCGAGAATCAGTACTACTAGTACGATGCCGAGCCACTTATAGAAAGTCCGCCACGGGAATTGGCGTTTCTCGCGATGCAAAACCAGTATCCAGCTGGCGAAAATGCCCAGATAGAACAGGATGATCATCGGCGTGGCGAACAGAGTCAGATTGAAAACGTCGCCGGTGGGCGTAATCACCGCCGCCAGAATGACGATGATCAGAATGGCGTAGCGGCTGTGCCGGATCAGGAACGAAGGACTGGCGACGCGAATCAGCGTGAGTAGAAACAATATGATCGGAATCTCGAAAATAACGCCGACTCCGAGCATCACATCGACAAACAGATCGTAATATTCCGACATGCTGATGCCCGGAGTTACACCTTTGCCGATCCCCAGACCCATTAGAAATTCAATACCGTAGCGGAAAGCCACGAAATAGGCGAAAAGACCGCCGATGATGAACAGCCCGGCGCTGGAAACGACGAAGGGCACAGCCCAGCGGCGCTCGCGCCGGTACAGACCGGGCGCGATGAACGCCCAGACCTGGTAGAGGATCCACGGCGAGGAAATGAATACCGCCGCGAGGATGGGCAGTTCCATCCACATGATGCGGAAAGTGTCCATCGGGCTGATTTGCAGCAGCACCGGCGGATTGATTCCGAGGTGTTTCAGCGCGACGGTCGCGGGCGCAACGACGAAATTCCAGAGTTCGTCGCTGAAGAAAAGACACAGAAAAAAGGCGATGCCGACGCCGCCGACCGCGAGCAGGAGACGCTTGCGGAGCTCCTCGAGATGCTCGAGGAAACTCATCCGCGCCATCCCCTCTTCTTCGTCGTCGTCCCCGTCGGGCGGCTCGGGAGGTTTGGGAGGCTTGCCTCCGCCGCCCCCCGCCGCGGTTTTTGGCGAGGAAAGCGGCGTGATGGGCGGCGGCGTGGAAATCACCGAAGTTGCCGGTGAAACTTCCGTAGCGGACGTTCCGGACGAGGACCAGCTGTCTGACCAGGAAACGTTCTCGTCGGAGAGGGTTTGTTGCGCAATTTCGCCCGAGGGAGCGCCGGCTCCCTTCGGTTCGTCGGGTGATGCCATTTGATCCGTTATTTTTAAGCTGTCTTCTCGACGGTCTCGCCGACCTTCAGCGAGTGACCGTTCTCAGCAGGCGTGGGCGCGGCGGGAACATAGGGATCCCACGCGTGTTCGACGGAATCGGGTTCCATATGGCCGCTCGCGATCGAGCCGTGCGCCGCTTCTGGTTGCAGCGTTGCTGTCGACCCGGCGCCCTGAGTTGCGGATGCGCCGTTTGCCGGTGTGGTGGTTACGGTGGAATTGTACGGCTCCCCGTAATACGAGGAATCGTAAGATGAGTTGTCGTAATTGTAGCTGTCGGATTGAAAAGCGCCGGCAGTCAGTTCTTTAATTCCGGTTTCCCGCTCCAGGTTTCTCATTTCGCGATCGAACGTCGTTTTCAGTTCGCTCTGCGCGCGACGGAACTCGGTCACCGCCTTCCCGATCGTCTTGCCGATTTTGGGCAGCTCCTTCGGCCCGAACAGCAAAAGCGCCAGAATGAAGATCGCGACCATTTCCTCTGGACCAAGCGTCCACATGTACTCTGAGAAAGCCTCCGCAACCATTGTAAGCCAGGCGGCGGGGGAAGTACGAAACGGCGCAATCCGCGCGGTGCGCGACGAGCCGCGATCCTACCGAGCCGCGACCTTACCGAGCCGCGACCATATCCGAACCGCGACCGCGAGGGAGCGGTTGCGCAGGTTTGATTGGACTGGCTCCGCAATCCGCGGCAAGCCGATTTGACGGCCGCGGCTCGGCACGGGCAGCTCAGAACCCCCGCCCGTAAAACCTTCAAGACGTTGTGTTTGGCGTTACAAAAGGCCTGCCGGTTGCGTTTCCCGAACCACAAAATCGGGATAGGCTGCCGCGGGCTGAACGACTATACTGAACTGATGCAGGTTTCGGCGCCACCGGAACAAGGGCCTGCGGAGAGAACGAGCTTCCCACGGAGTCGCAGAGGCGCGGCGGAATGGGCGGCGGCGTTCATGATTCTCATCCTTCCCGCGATAACTCAATGGCGCGCGGGCGCCTGGCAGGCTGGTTACGGCGCCTTTCCCGACGAACCTTCCCATTTTATGGGCGGCCTGATGGTGCGGGATTTTCTCTTAAGCGGCAGCCACTCCCCTATCGCTTTTGCCCAACATTACTATTTGTTTCAGCCTTATTTTGCAATCGGTCACTGGCCTCCATTCTTTTATGTTCTGGAAGGAGTCTGGATGCTTTTCGTCGGGCACTCGCGTCCGGCAATGATGTTGTTCACCGCGCTGATTTCCGGTTCCGTCGGATTGCTCCTCTTCCGAACCGCGCGCCGTTACCTCGACGTCGGATTATCGTTCGCTGTGACGGCATTGTTTTTCGCCATTCCTTCCGTTCAGCAGGATACCTGCGCCGTCATGGTGGAATTGTGTGAAGCGCTGCTTGCCCTGGCCGCGCTGCTGGCGATCGGCAGATATATGGAGCGGCCGGTTTCTTCCGTTTCGCACGCCTGGCGGTGGGCGATTCTGAGCGGCTTGGCCGCCAGCCTCGCGCTGATGACCAAGTACCTCGGAGCTTTCGTTTTCCTGCCGCCGATCGCGGTCATTCTCCTGGCCCGGCGGTGGGACCTGCTTCGGAACGTGCGCACCTGGAGCATCGTCGCCATCGTGGCGGCTGTCCTTACCCCTTGGGCGGTATGGGCCGAAAGATATGCCTGGTTCGGATTCGACGTGAATCCCACACCTTTGGAGCACTTTCGTCTGACAGTCGGCGCCCTCTCACTCGACGCGGGATTTCTCTTTGGCCCGGTCGCGGCGGCGGCGCTGATCTGGGGTTTTC